>CAIWDB010000027.1 GCA_903911305.1 uncultured Methylococcaceae bacterium
ATACTATTATGGTGGAATTCAGACTTGAGAGGAACCCACAATAGTGGCATGGCATCATCTATATTATCTGCCTACTGGGGTGTCGCTTTTGGTACTGCGTTAATTACCAGTTGCAATATGCGATTTAGCCTCATTTCATCTATCGGCCTAGGTTTAGTAGGCGCACTTGGCTTTATGTATTACCCGTTTTTTCCTTTTTTGGTTGCCTTGATTGTCATATCAGGCTTAATTATTTTATGGAAAGAATACAATATCCCACTAAAGCTTTATCAATACAGCATAGTTGCCATACTATCAATAGTATTAAATTTATTTTGGATAATCCCTACCTTTTCTGACCGACAATTCGGCGATGTCAGTACTTCTTTCGCTTCCACGCCAAATTATTGGAATCTTTTTGTTTATATATTTGGAGAATCGTCGCTCATCAATATCGCAATTTTGTTTTCAATAATATACGCAGCGATGTTTTTACGAAACGCAAAACTTCGCCAGTTTTCATGGGTTTTTCTAAGTGCTGGCTTAATGGCTATGCTCTATGGAAGTTTTGGGGCGTATTTACCCGCTATTGCAAAGCTCCAATCCAACCGATTTCTTCCGCTTGCTTTTGTTGTAATGTCTCCAGTGGCTGGGCTAGGAATATTACAAATGCTAACAGATATTAGGCAATATACCGGTTTTAGAAAATTAACAGGCACAGTTGTATTTTTAGGGGTACTGTTAATTAGCATCAATTGCCTACGGGAAACCTGGCAGGAAATCAGTTATTCTGATGTGCCTCGTCGTGGACTGCATCCTCCTGAGGTTGCAGGCGAGGGTCCGATGACGACATGGCTACTGGAATGGATAAGCAATAATACTTCAGATGACTCGCGGATATTATACGAACATACGGGGCATGATGTTCATGATCGTGCTTTTATTAGTAGTTATCTCGCGATGAAAACAAAACGGCAATTTGCCAACTTTAATTTTCCATTACTAGTCCCTACTGGTTTTGTCAGTGGCGTTTTATTTAATCGGAATATCAATGATTACAGCCGAGATGAGTTACAAAAATTACTTTGGATTTATAATATCGGCTTAGTGATCACTACAGAAGAAAATACAGAAACAGCTTTTAATAAACTCCCTAATATTAAACTTGTGGCAAGTCGAGGCGATATCAATATATTTCGGGTTGAAAACCCACCCGGATTTTTTATGAAAGGTTCGGGGAAGCTTATTCAGAAAGACTTGAATAATCTTCTCTTTGATGATCTAAAGGGCGAAGAGGTCATCCTTAGATACAACTACTTTGACTGTTTAAAAGCTTTTCCATCGACTGTAATCGAACCTGTCAGTATACCATTAGCCCCCTATCCACTGATTAAATTGCGCAATCCACCTAAAACCGTCACCATTGGTTGCTTTTAATTACAATGAATATATCAATAGCTCTACGCATATTATCGGATCGTTATTGGAAAATAACATTTCGCCAAACCTACTGGAAATTTTCCGCTTTCATCAAAGAAGTCAAGGTTCTTATATTTCACAGCGATCCTTGCTTACGCAGACATGTCATCAATGATTTCATTCGCCATGCATTCGGACTTGTAAAACCTGTCGGTGGGCAAACTGAGGAACGCATCCATGCCGCAGTTGACTGGTTATTACGCGCTCAAGCGGCCAGCCCGGATGATGGGGTTTCACTGGGTTATTTTCCGGTTGACGGAATATATCAAGGCTGGCGACCTTCTTACCCTGAAACTACCGGCTATATAATCACCTCGTTATTACAGTATTCACGTCTATACAATAAACCTAATGTCAAACAGTCAGCATTGGCAATGGCCCAGTGGGAGATTGCCTTGCAAATGCCATCGGGTGCTGTGCAAGGCGGGCCAGTCACTTCCCCTGATAAACAAACCCCCGCTGCATTCAATACGGGTATGGTTCTGGATGGATGGTGTTCCGCCTATGAAGAAACCCAAGATAAATCATTTTTGGAGGCTGCCAGAAAAGCCGCCGACTTCTTATACAATGATTTAGATGAAAATGGCTATTTTAAAACCAACGGTCAATATGTCAGTACCGGAGAGCTTAAAACCTATACCTGTCTATGTGCATGGGCGATGTATCGTTTTGGACTATTAGTAGGTGACAGTCGCTACTTAGAGGCTGCGATTCGTTCCATTGAAGCAGCGCTAGAGCAACAACAAAGTAACGGTTGGTTCGCCCATAATTGCCTAAGCTATTCAAAAGCCCCATTAACCCATACTATCGGCTATGCCTTACAGGGTATACTTGAAGTTGGGGTATTATCAGGTCGAGACGATTTCATAACCGCTGCCCGTCGAGGGGTCGATCCGATATTGGATAAAATCGCTATGAATGGATATTTGTCAGGACGCTTTTATTCTGATTGGGCACCTGCTTCATTCTCCTCCTGCCTAACCGGCAGTGCGCAGATTGCAGTCGTGTGTTTTCGTTTGGCTGAAATAACCGGTGAAGCCCACTATGCTTTAAATGCCAATAAACTGGTGGACTTTTTAAAATCCTTGCAAGCTTTAAACTTGAGCAATCCTGCATTGAATGGTGCCATCGCGGGTTCGTTCCCCCTCTTAGGGGAATATATGCGGTCAGGTTATCCCAATTGGGCGACTAAATATTATTTGGATGCGTTGATGTTGCAAGATAGAGTGGTTTCAAAGCAGATACCGTAATCAAATCCGTTTGTTTTTAATATTGGAACGTCAAAGCTTGCTTTTACAGGTTAGGCAGGCTTTGCATTTGCGTTCTCAAGTCTAAGCAAGCTTTGACGCTCCCATCACGCCAGAAAAAATTAGCAACTTTTCGTCCGTGGGCAATAACAGTTAAAAAATAGAATTTTTAACATAAAGTTCGCAAAGTCTTAACGAAAAGAACTTATTTTGTGACTTTGCGAGCTTGTATGATAGACTTTATAAATGGAATTTGTGAACCAGTTAACCAAAATTATGGTAGTTTACAAGTTTAAGCTTTGGAGACGGCAGGGATCAAATAAGCAGAAAATATATCCAATGATACATGTTCTAGCATTTCTTCTGATTATAGGCATAATTCGCTAATCCTTTGCTGTTGTATAATTTTAATATTTGGATAAATTTATGCATATACTAATCACGAATTTTAATAATCATTGGGATGGTACGAATGGAAAAGCAAAATTCCCAAAAAATTTGTTTAAGTTATTTCAAACCAAACAAAGGTATGACTGTACTCCACATAATAATACCAATGCTATTTTTATAAAAATAGATAGGATCTCAAATGAAATTAAACAAGCTTGGCATGGTTCAGTAGATTTAATTGAAGTTAAAGATCAAGATTATGAGTTTACTTTTACACTTACAGCGTTTTCAATACCAAATAGTTACTTAATAATGAATATATGCAACATGTAGGAGCGGGCCACGCCCGCGATAAATAGCCTATTTTTGAAGACTTGGCCCAAACAATCGCGGGCATGGCCCGCTCCTACGGA
>CAIWDB010000028.1 GCA_903911305.1 uncultured Methylococcaceae bacterium
ACAGATTATCGCTTGGGAGATATTGCTTCGATTGATGCTTTCCCACGCGCCGAGTTATTGGTGGGTTGCTACCCATGCCAAGGCTTTAGCCAAGGTGGAGTGCGCAAAGCTGACCGCAAAATCAATACGCTGTATTTGGAATTTGCCAGAGCCTTGACCCAAATCAAGCCGAAGGCTTTCATCGTAGAGAACGTTTCTGGCATGGTCAGAAGCAACTTCTTGCATTTGCTGGAAGATCAGAAAAGAGTGTTCACCGAAGCTGGCTATTATGTGAAATCGGAAGTGTTGAATGCTGCCGATTTTGGCGTGGCTCAAGAGCGTCGCCGGATTTTTATAGTCGGCTTACGAGATGATTTAGGCATTGAATACCAATTTCCTGAACCCACGCATGGCACTAACCGGGCTGATCCACATGCTACGATGAAGGACGCAATTGGCGATATGCCAGAATGGCCTGAAGGTGAGTTCTATGACCGTGAGTTCCATTGGTATTATCTATCCCGTGACCGCCGTCGAGATTGGGACAAATTGTCAAAAACCATAGTTGCCAACCCACGTCATATGCCCTTGCATCCAATGAGTCCGCCGTTACAAAAGCTGGAGCATAACGTCTGGCGGTTCGCCAATGAAGGACGAGCGAGGCGCTTTAGTTATCGAGAGGCAGCGCGGCTACAAGGATTTGGGGATCTAGTGTTCCCTGAAACTAAGGCAGGAAGCCTGGAAATGCGGTATACCGTGGTGGGGAATGCCGTGCCACCGCCATTGTTTGAGGCGGTGGCGAGGGCTTTGCCGGAGGTTTGGGATTAACTGTATCTTTGGGTCATCACTTCATCAATGAATGGCATTACTTTGAATTTGTCAATGATTTTGTATTGTGAGGCAAGGCGCAGAAGGCGAAGTCTATCGATAATTATGGCTTGACCAATATCGCTTTTATAAGCCCAGTCACCGTCAGGTTCTCGCAAATCTAATGGAAGAAAATAATAAGTAGCCCAAGGGTGCAAAACAGGCAGATGCCTGGAGTGTTTCGACCAGGATGCTTCCAGTTGCTTGAACCGCCAGTCATCTTTTGAGCAACCGCATTGCGCAAAAGCAATGGGCATTCCTTCCCGGCAATCCATCATCGGATGCCAAGAAATCAGATCAATACCCCCATCACCTCTATCATTCCCTTTGAAATCCCTCTGCTTGAAATTAGCTGTACAGCGAATGTCTCGGGCTATTTCTTGCATTTTTTGGTACAGCGTACCCTTATATGGTGCTTCCGGTCCTCCGTTAGCCCAAGTGGCACGAATTTCAGAGCCAAGAGGCATGAGAATCGAAAATACTGTAAAACAAATTTCTTCGAATGATCTAGCAATTTCTCCTTGTCGTGTATTCTTGATATGCCTCATAGATGAGGCAATAAGCAATCCTAAATAAACTTGGTGCGATGAATTGTTATGATCCAAATCTAAATAAACGGTGTCTTTGTCTTCAGAGAGTTTAAATGGGTAACCATCTTTAAACTCAGATTGACGTATTTCCACAAAATCAGAAATTTCGCGCCAACGTTGTTCATAGTCAAATCTCTGGCCAGAATCATGGCAACGACGTTCGATTCCAGCTAGGTCGCCACGAGAAAAACATTGGTCAGGATGCACTAGAGTGCGAAGTTCTGCAAAATCTGTCCATACAAAAGAGTCTCTACCTTTAGGTGGTTTATCTAAAGAATTCAACACAAACTAGTCCTCCAACTTATCCCTTAAATAGGTTCGTACAGCTTTAATTTCATCAAGTAAATCTTCTGCCTGTTGAAGATGGGATTGAGTTAGGGGCTTAATTCGCGGGAGCATATTCCATATTATCTGTAATTTGACACTAGCTTCGCTCATGGCTTTTTCTAGAGCAGCTTGTGGGCCGTCAGTATAAAGAAAAGCCTCTGATAATTTACGATTATCTTCAAGAACTTTTACTGCTTCTTCGCTAGATACTACAGCAGCCATCTCGTCAAGGTTACGTGTTTCGCCTAAAATCGTCCGACCTTGTTGGTCTTTGGCAAACATCCAAGCGAAAATTTTCTTTAAGTTTCCAGCTTGAAGCTTAGACATTGTAATATCTGTGCGACTCTCAAGCCCAAGCCAATCGCAGATGTTGGTATAGCCTAGCGCTGTGGTGATATATGAAAATTCAATATCTTTAGCTTGAATTGGTAGCCCGAAAAATTTATCATCTTCCGCTTTTAAATATAATGCCAGTGCTGTTAGTAATTGAGCAACATAGTCAGAACGACTACCAATTTCCTTTGCCAGCGAGCGCATTTGTTGTTGTTGTGGTAAATTAGGATAAAAATCATCCCTCAATTGTGCCAAGTATTTCGCCTTCGATAAAGAATCCCATTGTTTAATGCCTGTGATATGACGATATCCAAGATAACGTAACACATCACGTCTATCATCATATAACAAACATGGAAGTTCTTTAGGTGGATTGGTTACTATTCCGTTTTTAATTTCTCCTATACTGTTTTTTCGTCGGTTAGGTGGAAGAATTTCACTATTGAGCAACTTGACTGCCGCAAGTCTTCGGTTACCTTCGACGACAATATAACGACCATCAGTTTGTTTCGACTTTACAACAAGCAGAGGCTCCCCTGGGAAATACCCCTTCTGCCCGATAGAAAGCATCAAATCTTGCACATTCTCATCGTCAAGCATTTCTTCAATGACCGCTTGAACGTTATGTGCGTTGTTAAGCCGGTAAAATCTTGGATTGTCAGGATCAAAATCAAGTTTTTCCGTCGGGATTAAATCAACGGTTTTTTTATTCATCAGCTTATTTCCAGAGTTGGTAGTTCCGAATTTCGAATATATCGTGTTCCATTTATTTTTATAATTTCGTGCTATTTTAAACGTGTATTTTGGCTCGATCCTTTGCGTCACTCGCTACATAGGATCGACCGATAATTCAAAAATGTCGGCGTGGGAACTTTATTATACATGCCTAGTTTGCCTAATTTCTGGAAGTCGGAACTTCCAAAATCTCGTTCCCAAGTCGGAACTTGGGAACGGGCAACTGTCACGCAATTAAGAATTCAGGGATGAATTCTTTAACCTTGCAACTTCTTATACTTAAGCCTATGCGGCTGGTCCGCATCCGTGCCTAGGCGACGGTGGCGGTCGGCTTCGTAGTCGGCGTAATTGCCTTCAAACCAAACCACTTTACTATCGCCCTCAAATGCCAGCATGTGGGTGGCGATGCGGTCGAGGAACCAACGGTCATGCGAGATGACCACGGCGCAACCGGGGAAGTCGAGCAAGGCTTCTTCCAAGGCGCGGAGGGTTTCCACGTCAAGGTCGTTGGTCGGTTCGTCAAGCAACAAGACGTTGCCGCCGGACTTTAACAGCTTGGCGAGATGGACGCGATTGCGCTCACCGCCGGATAGATCGCCAATGCGCTTTTGCTGGTCTTGGCCTTTGAAGTTGAAGCGTCCGCAATAGGCCCGAGATGGGGTGGTGTAAGTGCCGACGGTAATCAGGTCGAGTCCATCGGAGATTTCTTCCCAAACGGTCTTGCTGTCGTCCAAGCTATCGCGGCTTTGATCGACATGGGAGATTTGCACGGTCTCACCCATGCGTATCGTGCCTTCGTCGGGTTGCTCAGTACCAGCCATCATCCGAAATAGTGTGGTTTTACCCGCGCCGTTCGGTCCGATAATACCGACGATGCCACCGGGCGGCAAGCTAAAGCTCAAATCGTCAATCAACAACCTGTCACCAAAACCCTTGCGTATGCCTTCGGCGATCACCACCACATTGCCCAAGCGCGGACCCGGTGGGATGTAGATTTCCTTGGTTTCGTTGCGCTTCAGGTTTTCCTCGGAAGACAATTCTTCAAAGCGGGCCAAACGCGCCTTGGATTTGGCATGGCGGCCTTTTGGGTTGGAGCGCACCCATTCCAATTCGGCTTTCATGGCCTTCATCCTTGCGCTTTCCTGCTTTTCTTCAATTTCCAAACGATTTTCTTTCTGTTCCAACCAAGACGAATAATTGCCTTCCCATGGGATGCCATAGCCTCTATCCAATTCCAGAATCCAACCTGCCACGTTGTCGAGGAAGTAGCGATCGTGGGTGACGGCAATCACGGTTCCGGGGAAATCGTGCAAGAAATGTTCTAACCAAGCCACCGATTCGGCATCAAGATGGTTGGTCGGTTCGTCCAATAACAGCATGTCCGGGCTGGACAAGAGTAGTCTACATAAGGCTACGCGGCGGCGTTCGCCACCAGACAGCTTGGTTACATCGGCATCCCAGTCCGGCAGGCGCAGTGCATCGGCGGCAATTTCCAGGGTGCGATCCAAGTTATGCCCGTCGCTGGCTTGAAGGATGGATTCCAGTTTGGCCTGTTCAGCAGCCAAGGCATCGAAATCGGCATCCGGTTCGGCATAAGCGGCATACACATGATCGAGTCGGACTAAGGCATCCTTGATATGTGATAGGGCTTCTTCGACATTGCCGCGCACGGTTTTGGCGGGGTCCAGTTGTGGCTCCTGCGACAGGAAGCCTATGTTGATGTCGGATTGGGCGCGGGCCTCGCCGTTGAATTCCGTATCCACCCCCGCCATGATGCGCAGCAACGTGGATTTGCCGGAGCCGTTAAGACCCAACACGCCGATTTTCGCGCCGGGGAAGAAGGATAGGGAGATGTCGCGGAGAATTTCGCGCTTGGGCGGGACAACTTTGCCCACCCGGTTCATGGTGTAAATATATTGTGCCATTCGTGCAATGCAATCTAGTGAGGGAAAACACTATTATCCCACGTTCATGCTTGGTAAGGCAGTCATGCAGGTTCGGCAAGCGTCAATTTGCTTGCCCACCCTTTGAGAGATTTCGGTTGATTGCCCATGGACAAACAGTAAAGCCGTTTGCCCACCTACAGGGCTGGTTTTATTTTGGACGATTGAATTTACGCGGCTTCCGATGATTGAAACCCAATCCAACTAGCCCTATGCCTAATAATCCAATGTCGGATAATTTACTTATCAAACAAGGTACTCAAGGAAAAAACAATGAATGATAAGTTGGATTTAAAAAGGTTACGACACGAAATCTCATAACTCATTACCCAGACAATTAGAAAATTTTATAGGAATTTAGTGTCTTTTGTTTTAACATGCCTATATGAGTCTTAAGTCACACTCTGTCGCACTATCGGTTGGTATATACATTAAAATAAGGGGTTTATGAAACTACTTTCGCCCATGCCGATTCTCGAAACTTTATGTGTAAAACACATCAGCAATTATTCTTGGTTCCACCGTACTTCGACACCCTCTGCCACACCTAACGCGGACGAGGAAGGGGTGGTGATTTCGCCTCGATGCCGCTTTCGCGTCTTATTGATCAAGCCATCTCATTATGACGACGACGGCTACGTCATTCGCTGGTATCGCAATATCATGCCGTCGAACTCGCTTGCCGCAGTCTATGCCATCGCAGTCGATACCTCGCAGCGCAATGTGCTGGGAAAAGAGGTTGAAATTACCGTCACTGCCATTGATGAAACCAACCAGCGGCTGGACATTAACCGTATCATCGAAGATTTTCGCAGTGACGGAAACTTTGGGCTTGTCGGACTGGTCGGCGTGCAGTCCAACCAATACCCGCGCTCACTCGATATTGCCCGCCCGTTATGTGCCGCTGGAATTCCGGTTGTGATCGGTGGTTTCCACGTTTCCGGTATGCTTGCCATGTTTCCCAAAGTCATGCCTGATATTCAGGAGGCGCTCGATATGGGTTGCAGCCTTTTTTCCGGCGAGGCCGAGGGGCGCTTAGACGAACTCATCCTGCATGCGGCGGCCAAGCAGATGAAGCCGATTTACAATTTTGTCAACGACTTGCCGCCGCTAGAAGGCTCGGTCACGCCATTTCTGACGAGTGACATCATCACCCGCACCATCGGCAAGGTCACGAGTTTTGATGCGGGGCGGGGTTGCCCCTATCAATGTTCGTTCTGCACGATCATCAACGTCCAAGGGCGCAAATCACGCAAACGAACGCCGGATGACATTGAACACATCATTCGACATAACTTGAAGCAGGGAATCGACCGTTTTTTCATCACTGACGACAATTTTGCCCGCAACAGCGACTGGGAAGCCATCTACGACAGAATCATTGAGTTGCGTGAAGGCCAAGGGTTGGATGTTCGGTTCATGATCCAAGTGGACACATTGTGCCATCGGATACCGAACTTTATCGAGAAATCAAAACGGGCCGGTGTGACCCGCGTCTTCATTGGCCTCGAAAGCATCAATCAAGCTAATCTGCTGGCGGCGAAGAAGCGGCAGAACAAGATTACCGAGTACCGGAAGATGCTGTTAGCATGGAAAGCCGTCGGAATTTGGACTTTGGCCGGCTACATTCTAGGGTTTCCGAACGACACACCGGAGTCATTGCGCCATGACATCGAGACCATCAAGCAGGAACTACCGATCGACATGCTGGAATTCTTCATCCTGACACCGCTACCAGGTTCCGAAGATCACAGGACATTGTGGCACAAAGGTGTGCCGCTCGATCACGACCTTAACAAGTACGACACCGAACATGTTTGCACGGGACACGCAAAAATGTCCAATGTGGAATGGCAGGCGACATATCAGGAAGCTTGGAAAAATTACTATTCCTATGACCACATGGAAACGGTCATGCGGCGAGCCTATGCAAGCGGTGCGAACATCTTCGGGCTAAAGCTGGTCATGCTGATGTTCGCCAATGCGGTTTCCGTCGAAATGTTGCACCCGCTGCAATGCGGCTTCGTCCGGCTCAAAAACCGACGCGACCGAAGGCCGGGGTATCCGATTGAACCGGCATGGATCTTCTATTCATGCTTCCTTTGGGAGTTTGCCGTCAAGCATGCTTTTCTTTTGCGGGAACATATTCGGATCAATCGCATTTATCACCGTATCATCAATGATCCCGACGCCCTTGGCTATACCGACAAAGCCATGCGTCCAGTCCTCGCGGATGAGGAAGACAGCCTTTAACCCTGTTACTGAGTTTGCCGAATAGACTTAACTCGTCTTGGACCGTTCTGAAGGGTTTTCAGTTGAAAATGCTTGTTTTTCTTCAAAGTACATGCGTACATCTTCATTTTCCACCCGTGCATAAATCTCCTCGACTGGAACCGTCAAACGATATGCCAATCAAACCGACCCGGTTTTCAGACCAAGTCGGTTTTTTGCAATGATTACTGCGACCTCAACCGATTGGCATTGGTGACGACCGTCACGGAAGACATCGCCATCGCTGCCCCGGCGATCATCGGGTTGAGCAATAATCCAAATGCCGGGTATAACAAACCAGCGGCAATGGGTATTGACAAGGTATTGTAGATAAACGCACCGAATAGGTTCTGCTTGATATTCCGCACCGTGGCCCGTGACAAAGTCATCGCATCAACTACCTTAAGGATGGAGCCTTTCATCAATACCACATCGCCGCTTTCAATGGCAATGTCGGTTCCCGTACCGATGGCGAAGCCCACATCGGCCTGAGCCAGCGCGGGCGCGTCATTGATACCGTCGCCAACCATGCCCACCACTAAGCCCTTGGCTTGCAGTTCCTTGACTACTGCTGCCTTGTCTTGCGGCATGACTTGGGCGCGGACTTCTGTAATTCCGGCTTGGGCGGCAATCGCTTGCGCGGTGGCTTGGTTGTCGCCAGTAACCATCAGCACTCGCACACCCATTTCCTTAAGTTTACTGATGGCGGCGGCGGAATCGGCCTTGATCGGGTCGGCCACGGCAATCAAACCAATCGCCTTGCCATCCGCTGCCAACAGCACCGGGGTTTGCCCTTGCTTGGCAAGTTCGCTGACCCGGTTCGACAATTCGCCGCAATCGACCTTATTTTCATCCATGAATGCTTGATTTCCCAACAATACCGTGTGATTTTCGATGGTGGCTTGCACCCCGCGCCCCAGTACGGCGTTGAAGCCTTGCATGGGCAAACGCTCCAGTTTTCGCTGGTCGGCTTCGGCGATAATGGCTGCCGCCAAGGGATGCTCGGAACCGGTTTCCAAGCTTGCCGCCAGTCTTAATACGCCTTCAACTTCGATACCCTCGGCTGCTTCGACTGAGGAAACACGGGGCTTGCCTTCGGTGACAGTGCCGGTTTTGTCCAGCACCACACAGGTCAGTTTACCGGCGGATTGCAAGGCATCGCCATTGCGGATCAAAATGCCTTTCTGTGCAGCCCGCCCAACCGACACCATGATCGAAATTGGCGTCGCCAAGCCCAAAGCACAGGGGCAAGCAATCACCAACACCGTCATGGCGGTAACAAAGGCATAGCCTAACGATGGGCTAGGCCCAAAAATCAACCACACCAAGAATGTAAACGCTGCGATGCCCACCACCACGGGTACGAACACTGAGGCAACTTTATCCACCAACCGGGCAATCTCCGGTTTGCTGGCCTGAGCCTGACGGACGCTGCTGATGATATGGGCCAACACCGTGTCGCGCCCGATGCGGGTGGCTTGGAACAGCAAAGAACCATTGCCATTGATCGTGCCGCCTATCACCTCGGCACCTTCGCTTTTTTCCACCGGGATGGACTCGCCGGTCAGCATGGATTCGTCTACACTGGAATGGCCTTCCAAGACCTTACCATCCACGGCAATCTTTTCACCCGGACGAACCCGCAAAGTTTCCCCCAAACCAATCTCGGCAATTGGCACATCAATTTCTTGACCTTCCCGAACGACTCTGGCGGTGCGCGGTTGCAGGCCAATCAATTGGCGAATGGCAGAAGAGGTTTTGCCCCTTGCCTTCATTTCCAGGGCCGAGCCTAGATTGATGAACGCTAGAATGATCGCCGCCGCTTCGAAATAAGCATGGTTGGAACCAGCCGGCAATATGTCGGAGAAGTCGATGGCTGCCGTGGAGAAAAACCATGCCGCTGCTGTGCCTAGGGCGATCAGTGTATCCATGTTGGCTTGACGGAGTCTGAAGGATTTGATGGCCCCTTGATAGAAATGCCCGCCCGAATAGTACATCACGCCCAAGGTGAGCGCCGACACGATGGCCCAGAACCTTGCCCCTGCCACCGTGCCCAGTTCAGGAAACCAATTGAAATGCGCCCCCAACATCAACGGCACACCTAAATACGCCGCTACTTTGGCTTTGAGAAGCAAGCTTTGGTAGCGAGCCTCTTCCTGTTCCTCCTGTCCCGAAATGTCGTCATCCAAGCCTTCCATCACTGCCGCCTCGAAACCGGCTTCTTTGACCGCCGATTTTAAGGCTTCAATGTCGGCTTCGCCTTTGACCAAGGCCGTGTGGTCGGCAAAATTGACATCCGCACTGGCCACGCCCGGAACGGCTCGCAATGCCCCTTCCACCTCGCCGACGCAGCCCGCGCAACGCATGCCCAATACCGATAAGCGTACCGTTTGGGTTTGAACACTATCTTCAACAGTCATTTTTTTCTCCCGGTTGGATTGACCAAATCTTGATTCCCGCCACGGCGGGGAAATTCCTTCAAACATAGCAGAAAGCGTATGGATTGGCTAATCAGAAGCTTAAAAAGGGTGTGATTAAAGGTGATGCGCAAAATCCCGGTAGTAGTTGAAGTTACGCCGGGAGTGCAAGGCTTGCCTTGCCTGTACGCCATCTAGCAAGGCAAGCCTTGCACTCCCGCATCACTTTTAATCGCATCCGCTTAAAAATCAGCAATTCTTCGGTTGGTTTTTAAGTTCCCTTTCCACCGAAGTCACGGGCGGAACCAGCTCCAATAAACGCTATGTGTGCTGGTATCTGTTAAAGACGGATTGAGTCGGCGGCGGGTTTTTTGGGTGCCGGGGTAGGCCATCTTCCGAACACAAGTTGCCCTTTGATCCGTTGATTCCCAATGAGGAAACCATCGAGGCTATGTATGAATGAGGCGAGGCAATCTTCCGTCGATGCGCTTATGTCAGACTTAAATGTTTAACTCACTGATGTTACGCACTGAAGCAGCAGTTGCATATTTTCTAGGAAACTGGAGCGTCAAAGCTTGCTTTGACAAGAGCATTGGAGATGCGAAGCTTGCTTCGCCTGTCAAAGCAAGCTTTGACACTCCAATCTTAGGCCGCTGCGTAACGTCAGTGATTTTCTAAGATATTCGATTTATAATCCATAGCGCGGACATTAGGGAAGTTTGTCCGGGTCAATGAAGATAATACCCTAACAAAACCAGCCGCTGGTTGAATACCTATTGCCTAGCCGGGATGGGGCGGTTTCGGGACGGACGCGATTGGATGTGCTTGGCTAGGGTTGACAAATCGAGAAAAGGCATGAAACTAAACCAACCAACCAACCAACCAACCAACCAACCAACCAACCAACCAACCAACCAACCAACACCATAGTTCCGCCTTAGCCGCACTGCTGCTAGTTGCGGGGATGTGCTGTGGGTCCACTGCCTCCGCCGGTTTGATAAACCGTGGCAATGGGATGATCTATGATACCGACCGCAATATCACTTGGCTGGCGGATGCCAACTATGCCAAGACCTCGGGCTTCGATGCCGACGGTTTGATGACCTGGTCCGCAGCCAACGCTTGGGCGGCCAGCTTGAATGTCGGTGGATTCACTAACTGGCGCTTGCCGACCACGCTCCAGCCGGATGCAGCATGCAGCGTACAATCTGGCGGTGCATCGTATGGTAACAACTGCACTGGCAGTGAGTTGGGGCATTTGTTCTGTCAAGAACTGGGCGGCGTGGCGGGGTCTTCGATCATCACCACCCACAATTCCAACTTTAATCTCTTTAGCAACATTGGCAATTTTTCAGCCTCAGACTACTGGTCGAGTACTGATTACGTGAATTCTCACGATCTCGCTTGGTCCTTTCGTTACATCAATAACAGTCAGAATTTCCTCTTTAAAACTTATAGTTTTGGTGGCTGGGCCGTGCGCACAGGCGATGTCGCTTCCGTGCCAGAACCCGGCATTATCTGGCTGATTGGCGCTGGCTTGATTGGCTGGTATAGCACAACTGCAAAACGGCGCTGATAAACGTGTGTAGCGGCGGGTTCTGAACCCGCCTCTACAGATCAGGTCCCCGTATCCCCAATACAGTAAAATATTTTTAATGGATTGCCGCTTATTTTTCTATGCTGTAAGATTGAACCGTTATCAAAAAAGAAGGCATGTTTATGGCTCTAAATACAGAAGTGACGACCCAGATTGATAGCGCGGTGAAAGAAGCTGCTACAAACGTATTGGCAGACATGGGCTTGACCATTTCAGACGCCATTCGGATCATGCTGATTAAAGTGGCGAGCGAACACAAGTTGCCCTTTGATCCGTTGATTCCCAATGAGGAAACCATTGAGGCTATGAATGAGGCAAGGCGAGGCAATCTTCCGTCGTTTGATTCCGTCGATGCGCTTATGTCAGACTTAAATGCGCCGGATTGAACCGACAACCGTATTCAAACGGGATTATAAGCGAGAAGCGAAAGGCATTTATCGAGCGGTATTGGAAAGGGACTTTCCCGCAATTTTGAAAGCATTGGCAAATGACCAGCCACTTGCTGGGCGATACCGCGATCATGCATTAACCGGGGATTGGAAAGACCATCGGGATTGCCACGTAAGACCGGATTTAATTCTTATATACCGCAAGCCGGACAGCGAACGGCTTCAACTGGTGCGTCTCGGTTCACATTCAGAACTAGGCATTTAGGAATGGAAAAGTGGGGTATGAGGGTTAAAGACCTCAATGTTTAACTCCACTAAAAGCGTGACCAGTGTTCTGAATCACCCAAACGCCCTGCTCACCTTCACCAATTCCTCCAACTTTCTTCTCCCCGCCCCACTTTTCAAAACCTCCCTCGCCTTATCCACCCCCGCCGCCAAACTATCTGCCAGATTCGCCGCATAAATCGCCGCGCCAGCATTTAAGGCCACAATATCAAAAGCCGGTCCGGGTTGGCCCTCCAACACCGAAAGAATTAAGGCTAGGCTTTCTTGGGCCGAAGCCACACCCAATGATTCCAAGGATTTGCGTTCAATGCCGAATTGTTCTGGCGTTATCGTATGGGTCGAAATTTCGCCATTTTTCAACTCGGCGATAAAGGTTGGTGCGGCAATGCTAATTTCATCCAAACCATCTTCAGCATGAACCACCAATACATGTTGGCTGCCCAATTTTTGCAATACCTGCGCCATCGGTTCCACCCATTTTTTGGCAAACACACCGAGCAGTTGATTGGGTGCATTGGCCGGGTTGCTTAAAGGGCCAAGCAAGTTAAATAAGGTGCGTATGCCCAATTCTTTGCGCGGCCCTGCCGCATGTTTCATCGCGCCGTGATGACGTTGAGCGAATAAGAAACCAATGCCGGTCTGTGCGATGCAAAGATTCACTTGTTCGGGTGTCAGGTTAAGGTTCACCCCTGCCGCCTCCAATACATCGGCGCTGCCACAAGAGCTGGACACCGAGCGGCTGCCATGCTTGGCGACTTGTCCCCCGGCTACCGCGACGACAAAAGCCGCCGTGGTGGAAATGTTGAAGGTATGCGCCCCGTCGCCGCCGGTGCCGCAGGTGTCGATGACATGCTTGCCGCTGACCTCAATTTTTGTTGCCATGTCGCGTATCACTTGAGCGGCGGCGGTGACTTCTTCAACCGTTTCGCCCTTGGCGCGAAGTGCTGTCAAAAAAGCGCCGATTTGGGCGGGGGTTGCCCCGCCACTCATGATGGTGTGCATGATGTCGTGCATGTCTTGACTGGCGAGGGGCTGACCAGCAAGTAGTGTTTCTAAAGCTTGGGGGATGTCCATTTGTTTATGCGTTAGGTTTAAGTTTTGGATGTGCGAATAGCTGACTGAAGCCTTCAAGGCTTTGCTCGTAAAACGACATATACCTGTTTCGGCTCAATTCCGACAGACGTTCAAGTTCATCAGGTGAATTGCCTAATAAGAACAGGTGTTTGACCAACGAATCAATGTCTTGGAATAAGTGCATTGGGTCGCCTGTCTCGATTCCTTTTACGCCCCAAGCCGTCGATAGGAGGGGCATCCCAAACGCCATGGCTTGGACGGTCTTGACATTGATGCCCGTACCCATGGTAACTGGGGATATAATCAAATCCATACTCTCGTAAAATGTGGCTATGTCTGGTACAAAACCAATCATCTTTACCCATGGGGCAAAAAACACTTCAGACTCTTCGTGTGGCAGGGTAGGTAATAGATCTTTCACTTGACCGGCTACATGGATTTCAAAAGGACATTCACATTTATAGCTATGCAAATGTTGGGTTATTGCCATGAGAAAATCGCGTATGATGACCAAATTGATGCGGTTGGCACTTGCAACCAAACCTACGATTTTAAGTATTGAAAAATGTTTTTTTATAAAGCGAGGAGGTTCTATATGGGGTATGACGATAGCGGTGGCGAGACCTGTCACGCTGTCAAAATAGTCGGCTTCTTCCTGTCTTCGTGCCACGACAACATCTGCCCGGCGTAGATATTCCCCTTCTTCTTCCGGCGTACAGGAAAAAAACTCCAGTGGTTGGCCGTTAGCTCGCAACATTTCATATCGGTTACCCATTTTATCGTGGGTATCAATCACTTTGAGAATTTGTGGGGAGACGAATTCCAAGAGTTTTGATTGGAAAACATAGGAACAGAAAACGATGTCGATCTCATACTTGGCGCAAAGATATCGTATTGAATCACCCAAGCCCGGTTCATACCATCCATCAAAAGGTATTACATTGTCTCTTGCGCTTAGGGGATGATTATTAGGTAAAATATCAAAAGTATCCCAGCATTCTCGCATTTCACGCTGATGCTTTAGAGTGTAGTTATTGCTTTGCAGTAAAACAAAATGCACTTTATGGCCCATCGCTTGAAACCGAAGCCCAAATTCTTGAATGGTGGATTGGTTGCCATGACTGTTAGGATGCGATGGAAATGGGCTAAAATAAAGGATATTTAATCGACCACTTTCTTTTCGTGATATTGCGTCATTGGATACACGACGTTGGGCGTTCATTATGCCAATATGTTCCGGTGTTCCTACAGGGCAATGGTAACTAGTAAGTTCTTTCTTCCATTTATTGCGAAATCGTTCAATATTTTTGATCTGATAGGTATGGTTCTTATTGATACCATCATCTGTGTAGGAAATACTTTCGAAATGAACGACTTCTGATTTTGGTTGATAAAGGACACAATAACCTTTAGCACGGGCGGTCATGGCTAGGTCGGAATCTTCACAACAACCATTATCATAGTATTCATCAAAGCCTTTCACGCCATCCCAAAATGATTTTCTAATCATGATGGATGTGCCGCTAATATAATCCACATCTCGAAGATAGTTAAAGCCAATAGAATTTTTATTATGGCCTCTTCCGCAATTGCTGGCTGTTCCATCGTTCCACAATATGCCGCCTGCCTCTTGAATAGTGCTGTTTGGATAGAGTAATTTGGAACCGACTATGGCAGCAGTTTGCTCTTCCTCCATTACCTTGTATAGCATATCCATCCATCCCGGTAACACTACAGTGTCATTATTGAGTATAACAAGATACTTACCGAGTGCGAATTGGGCGGCATGGTTGCAATTACGCAAAAAACCCATGTTATTGGAAGTCTTTATGATACGCAGAAAGGGGTAGTCCTGCTGGGCATGAATGGTGTCGTCAGTTGAGCAATCATCAGCCAATATCACTTCAAATCGTAATGTACTAGTTCTTGTGGTTTCCAATATTGAATTAATACATAGTCGAGTGTAATCCCAGTGGTTAAAGGTAGGTATAATCAATGACACGTCAAGTGTGTCCCAATGGGGTAGTTTTGGTGGCGATCCATGATGTATGGATTTGCAATACTCAATGAACAACTCTAAGGAAAGTACACCTGATTCCAGAAATGTGGGTAGCAGGGATGATCGGCTGACAGCATTGCCCACTTCAGGTTGAAATATTTCGTCTAATTGGGTGACATGGCAGTCATTGATAGTAGTGCCAAGTCTATCCCTAGATATATCTGTCAACTTAGTATAATCGGTAATATTTCCAACTATGATATGATCGACTAGATCAATCATTGAACCGTCAATTATATATTCTTTTTGATTGGAAGTTATGATATATTTAGTATGCAATATGATCCTTCCTTGTGTGGACACCTTTCTAATTAAACTGATTGAATTAGCAGCAGGGTACATGTTGAAAAAGTAATATTTCGCAAAGCTATGACCCCATTGCGCGATAAAGTAATGTAAAGTTTTGTATGTTGAGGTATTATTGATAATACTCGCTCCAAGTTCAGTTAGTATTTTTTCTTGGATTGGGGTTAAAGGCTTGTTAAATGACAAGCATACTACATCAAAACCAAAGTAACAAAGGTTATGTATTATGCTATAAACAATATTATCATCAAAGTATGCTGTGTCTGGATCGATTATCACCAGAATTCTGCTTTCTTTAGATGAAATATTGCCAATAAAAGTTAAGGCATATAACGGCAAATTCACTATTTCGGTTATTAACCCTCCAACCCCCTGCCATGATAGAACATCTATAAAATATTTACTGGTAATGATTAATCCGCCAGCTTTATAAATCTTGTATGCGAATGCAAACGGATAAAAAACCATGGTTCGCAGAAAACTAGGTAATTTATTCAGAGATTCATAACATTTTATCGGATTACTCAATATAGGAGAGAAAAAACTATCTCTTGCAATTAATGCTTGCCACCAGCCAATGAATCCACCGTAATAAAAAAAAGAAACCGGCAAGGTAAGCAGCACAATAGTTGATGTTGATACAATACGATTGCGAAGAAAGGCAGAGGCTATTCGTCTCGCCACTGTTTTGAGTTTAAATTGCATAGCGGTCATTCTTAGGATACTCTAAACAAATAGATTTAATTTTGCGCATGGTCTTTTGATAAAATTTCAATATTGGCATCCATTAGGCTTTTTATCAGTATCTTTTTCACCAATTTGGTTGTTGTGGATTTACCTGTAATTTTACCTGAATCTGTGACCAATGTTCTAATTACGATTTCCCCACAACTAAGGCTGTTGTGGCTTACAGTAGAAATGAGTCACTTCTGACGCTTTCTTTGATGGTTTGGTTGAGGAGGACTGCTATGTCGTTTAGATTGTCTTGACCACGGGGGGCAATATGGCATTTGCTGCTTTCCAAACATCGACGCCTTTACTCAAGGATGGATGCGCTATTGATTTTAAATGGAATGGCGGTTATTCTGATGCAATATCATATCTTTGATACTCGCCCCCATTGATCATGGATCCCCTTTCGCCATTGGCATTCGGCATTCCAAATCCTGTTATGCAGCAACAAGCTTTTCGTATCACTTTACTTGTGCTTCTGGCATTGATGCAATTGTTTGCGCCGTTGGTTCATGCTCATGTGGGAAGCGCGGAAGTTTACGGCAAAATTCATGTTCCTGGTTTGGAGTTTCTCGGCAGGGTTCAACAGCACTCAGCCCAAAGCTTTGAACAAAAAGGGGCGCTTGATGTGATTGTTGGCTTGGCTAAAGGGCTAAGGAATCATCGACATGACGCTAAAAGCCAGCCAAACCCGGATATTGATATTCCAGCACTAATTACCGTTTCGGAAGTTTTGCCGCTGGCTCCGTCAGTTTTCATACACCTTCCTCTCGTGCGCCTGTCGTCTGCGTTTTGGTCTGCATTTGCCCCACGTGCCCCTCCTGCCAAAGGATGGTTGCATTTCAACAGATAACGGTTCGTTGATTATTGACGAACTTTAGCCTAGGTGATCCATGAGTTGCTGTCGGGCAAAACCACTCATCACAGTCATCCCTAACAAGAATTTGGTGATGTGTATTGCGATGTTGCAATTGGCACCTTCGGGAACAACGCCCCATCACGTTGGAGTTTTCCTATGACATTGAAAAATAAATTGCCTCGCATCATGTTCCTTAGCCTCTGGTTGGGAGGTTTGGCTGCGGAGGAGTTGTTGGTCGACCACTTGGATCCGTTGCCTTATGATGAAACATTGAGCCTAAAGCAAGTGGTGGATGCCACCTTCGAAAAATATCCCCAAGGCTCGATAATCGGAGCCATGAAGGATGAATCGCAAGCCTTGACTCAGCGCACGGATAGTTTGATCGCTGGTTATCCGATGATTTATTTGCAATATATTGACGACCGACTGTTAAGCAATCAGGGGGTGATGCAAATTCAAAGCGGTTACCAAATTCCAATCTGGATGTGGGGTCAGCGCTCCGCCAGCCGCGCAGTAGCCGAAGAAGCTGAAAAAAGCGCCAATCTGTTTGCCGTGGCGCTCAAGCATGAGATCGCCGGGTTGGTGCGAGAGTCATTATGGAACCTATTGTTGATGGAAAACCGAAGAGAGCTAGCTCAACAGGTTTATGACGTGTCCCGGCAACTTTTGGCTACCGTCAAACGCAGGGTTGAATTGGGCGATCTGGCGCGTTCCGACGAACTCATGGCAGAAAGTGATTTGTTGGACAAAAAGTCCCAACTGACTTTGGCAGAAGCCGAAGTGATGCATGCCCGAAAAGCCTACATGAACCTTACCCAGTTAAAAAGGGCCCCTAAGCTATTCGAGGAAAATCGCAGCGGCACTGCTGAGATTCAAGAGCGACACCCGGCTATAGCGGCCGCCAACGCGGTTGTCGAACGGGCGCAGGCCGAGGTGGAGTTTACCCGCTTGTCCAAGCAAGGCAACCAACCCTCAATTATGGTTGGTATGCAAAACGAACGCTTTGAAGGGCAATCGAACATCAACAATGAAACAAACCTGGTATTTCAAGTCCCCATTGGTGGCGATTCTTGGAATGCACCCTTCGTCGCCCAAGCCAATCTGGCGTTGACTCAAAAAATCGCGGATAGGGCTACTCTAATGCGACGGTTGGAAAAAGCCTTGCACGAAGCCGAGCACAATCTTGAAGTCGATAAGGCCACCTTGGAAATTGCCAATCAACGCAAAGAAATTGCAGAAACTCATCTAAAAATGAGCAGATTGGCATTTGAGGTGGGTGAAATTCAACTCATTGACTACTTGAAAATCCAAGCCACCTCGCAAGCCGCCATCCGGGATGCCGTGGAACGGGCCATTTTAGTGCAGCGGGACACCGCTTTTTATAATCAGGTCGTGGGAGTTGTGCCATGAGAGCCTTTACCGTATTGTTGGCTTTGAGCGTTCGGATGTGGAACACACGCTTAAGATTGTTGACAAAATTGCTCATTTTAGCCGTGTCATGCAGCAGTCTGCCTGCACATGCTTTGGAAGATTTCATCAAGATCAATGCCGAGCAGGAGCAACACATTGGCATTCGAACACTCAAACCAGAAGTCATTGACAGCATTCCCCTGACCCGCGCACCCGCAAGAGTGACCCTGCCACCGCAAAACGAATACATCGTCAGTGCGTCCCAAGCAGGATTGGTCAGCCGAGTGGAAGTGGCCATGGGGATGAAAATAATCACAGGGCAAGTGTTGGCGCAAATCCAAAGCCCTAGCCTGCTCGGTTTGCAACGGGATGTGTTGGATGCCGTCACTGGTTACAATCTTGCAAAATCGAAGCTTAACCGTGATACCACATTGCTTGAAGAAGGCATCATCGCCCGTATGCGCTTTCAGGAGACCCAAAGCGATTTTGAACGCTACGCGACGGCGTTGAAAGAAGCGGAGCAAGTGCTTGCCGCTGCCGGGGTCAGCACCATCGACATTGAGGCACTCAAACAATCCCGCAAGTTGAATAGTTTGATGAATGTACGTTCACCGATTGATGGCGTGGTCTTGGAGCGAATGGTCACCGCAGGGCAGCGTGTGGATGTGCTAGCGCCCTTATTCCGATTGGGAAAGCTGGACGAGTTGTGGCTGGAAATTGACATGCCGCAAGAGCGCATGAATGAAGTGCGCATGGGCGACCGGGTTCGCATTGAAAACACCAATGGCAGCGCCCGCATTTCGCAAATCGGTCAAAGCGTCAACCCCAGTAGCCAAAGCGCCTTGGTTCGGGGGGTTATCGAAGGTAGGCCGCAATCCATACGACCCGGTCAAAACGTCAACGTGCAAGTCAGCCATGCCAGTTCGGACAAGTTATTCCGCTTACCCATCTCGGCTTTGGTCTATCAAGAAGGCAAAACCTATGTGTTCGTGCGCGTAGCGGGAGGGTTTTCCGCCCGGCAGGTGGCGGTCGCCAGTACGGAAGAGCGAAATGTGGTGATCCATGAGGGTTTGCAAGAGAGTGAGCAAGTCGCCGTACAAGGTGTTGCCGCCCTCAAAGCCACATGGACAGGCATTGGGAGCGATGAATAATGCCTACACTGATTAAGTTTGCACTGACCCAACGGCTGCTGGTTTTGTTGATGGTCTTGCTGTTGGTGGGGGGCGGCTGGCGAGCCGTGACGACTATTCCCATAGATGCATTCCCTGATGTGTCGCCAACCCAAGTCAAAATCATCGTCAAAGCCCCTGGTATGACCCCAGAGGAAGTCGAGGCACGCATCACCGCACCTGTCGAAGTGGAGTTGCTGGGGATTCCCAAGCAGACGATGCTGCGTTCCATCTCCAAATATGCGGTTGCTGATATTACGGTCGATTTTGAGGAAGGCACGGACATTTATTGGGCACGTCAGCAAATCGCCGAACGGATTAACGGGGTGTGGGCCAGCTTGCCAGAAGGCATAGACGGAGGCATGGCACCAATGACCACACCGCTAGGGGAAATGTTCATGTTCACCGTGGAAGGCGAAGGCTTCAGTTTAATGGAGCGGCGCAATCTGTTGGACTGGACCATCCGTCCCGCTTTGCGCACCGTCAAAGGGGTTGCTGATGTCAACACCTTGGGCGGCATGGCTCGCAGCTATGAAGTGATACCCGGCAATAGCCGCATGTCATCGCGTGGTGTGACCATGCAAATGCTGATTGACGCACTTAAATCCAACAACCGTAATGATGGCGCGGGACGCTTGATCGAAGGTGAGGAAGCCTTGCTGGTTCGTGCCGAAGGTCGTATTCAAGATATTGAAGATGTGCGCTCGATTGTCGTGACCCATCAAAACGGCGTATCCATCACCGTGGCCGACGTGGCCGATGTGCGAATTGGTGCGCTTACCCGCTACGGTGCGGTCAGCCAGAACGGAAAGGAGGAAGTGACGGAAGGCTTGGTATTGAGTTTGCGCGGAGCCAATGCCCGGGAAGTTGTCGAGGGCGTGGAAAAGAAAATAGCAGAACTTCAGCCGACCTTGCCAAAGGGCATCAAAATTGATGTGTTCTATAATCGCGGCGATTTGGTGGAAAGGGCCGTCCACACCGTAGTAAAGGCTTTGTTGGAAGCCGTGGTGTTGGTGGTCGTTTTGCTCATGCTGTTCTTGGGTGATTGGAGAGCTGCTTTGACCGTGGCATTTTCCCTCCCGTTGGCGGCGTTGTTCACCTTCATCATGATGAAGGCAGTCGGCATGACGGCTAACCTGATGAGCTTAGGGGGGCTGGCAATTGCCATCGGCATGTTGGTGGATGCCGCCGTCGTGGTGGTCGAAAATATTGCCACATTATTGGCGAGCGATGTCGGTTCAAAGCTTCCCCGGCTTCATCTGATTTACCGGGCTTCCCGTGAAGTCGCCACACCGGTGACGGCGGGCATACTCATCATCATCATCGTATTCATTCCGTTGCTGACGCTGGAAGGCTTGGAAGGCAAACTATTCGGCCCAGTGGCCTTGACCATAGTATTTGCGCTCAGTGGCTCATTGGTATTGTCATTGACAGTCATCCCGGTGTTGTCTTCGCTATTGTTGAAGCAAACAGGTCATGGCGAACCTTGGTTGCCGCGCACACTGCACCGAATTTACCAGCCAGTTCTGGTATGGTGTCTCAATCATGTGAAAACCGTATTAGCCGTCTCCGGTTTGTTGTTGGTGGTGACTGGAATGGTGTATACGCAAATCGGCAAAACCTTCATGCCGACCATGGATGAAGGCGATATCATCGTTCAAGTGGAAAAATTACCCTCCATCAATCTTGAAGCCTCCGTCCGTTTAGACAAACGCATTCAAAAGGCCATCCTTGACCATGTGCCGGAGGTCACCCGGATTGTTGCCCGCGTCGGGGCCGATGAAATTGGTTTGGACCCGATGGGATTGAACGAAACCGACACCTTTTTGATTCTCAAACCCCGCGATCAATGGCGCAAACAGGACAAGGATTGGCTGATTGACCAAATTCGCGAGGTGATTTCCTCCATTCCAGGCACAGCCTTCAGCTTCACCCAACCGATTCAGATGCGCGTCACCGAAATGTTGACCGGGGTGCGAGGTGACGTGGCGGTGAAACTCTATGGCACTGACTTGGGCGAACTGAATGCCAAGGCCGAGGAAATTCGCGCAGTCATCAAAGACATACCCGGCGCATCCGATGTGTTCACCACTCGTAACGAAGGGATGCAATATTTACGGGTTAAGATCGACCGGCTTGCCGCCGGTCGTTTGGGTGTGGACGGGGATCAACTTGAACAAATGTTACGCACCCAAATTGAAGGGCTAAAACTCGGCATCGTACAAGAAGGCATCCGCCGGACGCCTTTGCTGTTGCGGGGATCGGGCGATGCGGCTAACTTTTCCGTGTTGCAAGTCACCCTGCCCGATGGAAGGCGTGTGCCATTGTCGGCCCTTGCCAAAATTGAACGAGTGGAAGGCGTGGTGACGGTCGCCCGCGAACGAGGCCAGCGTTATGCAGTGGTGCGCAGCAACGTGCGCGACCGAGACCTTGTCGGTTTCGTCGCCGATGCCAAAACAGCGGTGGAAACAAAAGTCACACTGCCCACTGGCTATTGGATTCAATGGGGTGGGCAATTCGAGAATCAACAGCGGGCGGCGGCAAGGCTGGCCTTGGTGATACCCGTCTCCATTGGCCTGATTTTCTTATTGCTGTTCTCCACCTTCGGCTCGGTCAAGCAAGCGGTATTGGTGTTGTCCAATATCCCGTTGGCAATGGTCGGCGGCGTGTTCGCATTGTGGATTTCGGGCGAATACTTGTCAGTTCCCGCCTCGGTGGGTTTCATTGCTTTGTTGGGTATTGCCGTGTTGAACGGCGTGGTGATGGTCAGTTATTTTAATCAGCTACGAGCCATGGGCTTGGAAATGGGCAAAGTCGTCGTGCAAGGCTCCTTGCGAAGACTGCGCCCGGTGATGATGACCGCCAGCATTGCCGCTTTTGGCTTGCTCCCTTTGTTGTTCGCCACCGGGCCAGGTTCGGAAATCCAACGACCCTTGGCGATTGTCGTCATTGGTGGTCTGGT
>CAIWDB010000029.1 GCA_903911305.1 uncultured Methylococcaceae bacterium
GCCAAATGTCAACCCCCTTACCGCAGCCCGGCTTCCCCGGACCGCCAGCCCCTTCCAAGAACCGCCCCGCGGACACCAGGACAAAAGACCAGCCACCGCAAGAGCCGTGCATTATGACTGTTCAATGACAGGATGTCAAGCGTTTTAATTTTCCGACAATAGCAGACTTGTGTATGAAGTCGAACAAGCAAAAAGTACTATCCACAAGATAGAGAATAACGCGGTATTTCTTTACAATCTCTGCATACCAATCACAAGCGTGGCATACCCTTAACTTTTGAACTAACTATATTTCCTTAAGAAGTAAAACCATGACTCATACGCCCGACATCCTAAAAAAGATACTAAACCGCAAAGCAGAAGAAATCGCCGATAGGCAAAAGAGAATCCCCATGAATGAATTGCGCGATCGGGCACACATGTCTGATCAGCCACGCGGCTTCGTAGTCGCAATGGAATCTAAAATCAAGCAAGGCAAGCCTGCAGTGATTGCCGAAATCAAGAAGGCATCACCTAGCCGAGGCGTGTTAAGGGAAGATTTCCGTCCGGCTGACATTGCGCAAAGTTACGCATTTGGCGGCGCGGCTTGCCTCTCGGTGTTGACGGACAGAGATTTTTTCCAAGGCTGCGAAGCCTATTTGCAACTCGCCCGCAATGCCTGCCCATTGCCGGTCATACGCAAGGACTTTTTGATTGATCCTTATCAAGTTGTCGAAGCCCGGGCCATTGGTGCGGATTGCATACTACTAATAGCCGCTGCGCTGGACGATGTGGCGATGTCCGATCTGGCACAACTTGCCAAAGAACTGGGCATGGATGTTCTAGTTGAAGTGCATGACGCAGACGAACTGCATCGTGCCTTAAGATTGGATTTAAAATTAATTGGCATTAACAACCGAAATTTGCGCACGTTTGATGTTTCGTTACAAACCACTTTAGGTCTGCTTTGGTCCATCCCGGACGACCGCATCGTCGTCACTGAAAGCGGCATTTTGTCTCCGTCCGATGTCGCATTGATGCGCGAACATGGGGTCCATGCCTTCCTAGTCGGCGAGGCATTCATGAAAGCGGAGGCTCCGGGGGAAAAGCTAAGGGATTTATTTGGGTTGTGATGAATTCGCTACTGTACAGACAGGCTATGAGATGAGTATGATTGCTACAGGGCATCACACTAACAAGTAGCGGGCCATTGTCATAATTAATCTAGACCCACGTTAAAAAAATCATGGTGAAAAATGGTTGTCACCGCCATTTAGTCTAACCAATGCGAAAGCTTAAATTTACCCACTGGATATCCAATGCCAAGCGACACTTTGACAATTCTCCTCGCCGGAGGAAACGGGTCTAGGCTGCAACCGCTGACTGCAGACAGAGCCAAGCCAGCCGTGCCTTTTGGTGGAAAATATCGGATCATTGACTTCACTTTGTCCAATTGCTTGCACTCTGGCGTACACAGGATTCTTGTACTGACACAGTACAAATATCATTCATTGCAGAAGCATTTACGGGATGGTTGGTCTATCTTTAACCCAGAACGGGGGGAATACATCACCATGGTTCCACCGCAAATGCGGGCCGGGGCACTATGGTATAGCGGCACCGCCGATGCCATTTTTCAAAACCTGTTCCTCCTTGAACGCAGCCGGGCAAAGAAGGTTTTAATCTTGGCCGCTGACCATATATATCGCATGGATTACGCCGCGCTCATAAAAGCTCATGATGAAAAAAATGCGGATTTGACTGTAGCTTGCATGAAGGTTCCCATTGAAGAGGCTCGTGCATTCGGGGTGATGTCAGTCGATGAGGGTAAAAAAATCATTGCGTTTCACGAAAAACCCAACGATCCAAAGCCTATTCCCGGCGAACCGAACACGGCTCTGGTTTCCATGGGAGTATATGTATTTTCCATGGATGTGTTGCTTGATGAGTTGCGCGCCGACAATGAACTGCCACATTCCAGTCACGATTTCGGCAAAGATGTCATTCCGATGATGATCAAGACGCATCAGGTATACGCCTATCGCTTTGGCGGATCGCGTGGGCGGGTCACTCCGGACCGTTATTGGCGGGATGTGGGCACGATTGACACGTATTATGAAGCGAACATGGACTTGTTAAAGCCAGTTCCCCCGCTCGACCTTTATCAATCCGATTGGGCCATTCGCACCTATCATAGCCAAAGCCCACCGGCACGCATGGTACCCAGTGAAAACGGCAAGGATGGACAATTGACCAATTCCATTCTAGGCAGCGGCACTGTCATTATCGGCGGCATCGTGCGCAATTCTGTGCTGTCGTCGCGGGTCCGTGTGGAAGAAGGCGCTCTCGTTGAAGATTCCTTGCTCTTTGACCATGTGACCGTCGGGGCTGGGGCTTGTTTGCGCCATTGCATCATTGACAAGGGAGTAAAGATTCCCCCCGGCGAAAAAATAGGCTATGACCAAACCGGTGATAACGCACGATTCGCCCTCTCTGAGAAAGGCGTGATTGTGGTGCCTAAACAATACAAATTTAACTAGTTGCACCATTGCTTTTCACAAGGCACTCCATTTTTATCACCGTCTATTTTGACATTCGGACAATTTTTGAGGTAAAACTTAGCCTCATCGCACGAAGTCATTTCCGAACAGCGAATTTTTCCTTTACAGGTGTAAACAGATTTTTGATTGAAATTATTTCCCTGCGAACTCGAAACATCACTCGCCCCAGCTTCAAGCTTGCCAAATGAAAACAGCGAGGTGATTTTATCAAGCACGCCTTGCCAAACGGATTTATTGGGTGGATCAAATTCAAGTATTGGGGTTTTTTCAGGATTGGCTATCGCTTGGTTTTTTGGCAAAACCTCCTTGTCCAATGAAGTTTCCGATGCAACTGGCTTACTATTCCCTTTGGGGGGTTCCTGATTGGCGTTATTTTTAGCCACGGCATTCTTCTTACCCCCAACTTCGACACTCCCTATGGCATAACATTGCCTATCGGTATAGCGTATTCGTCCGTTAGGATCTCTGCATTTATAGTAGTGATCGACACCCAGGGCATTGGTCGAGAACAGCACGATTAACCATGATAAAAGCAGTTTGTTCACGGGCGAAATTCCTACCGAATAATTGATAATCTATCTGATTTTAAGGTTGGTAAGTAATTCGATA
>CAIWDB010000030.1 GCA_903911305.1 uncultured Methylococcaceae bacterium
CTTAACAGGAAAGTCCAAGATGTATTGGCGGAAAAGGAATCCGGGAAATTTGATGCCGTGTTTGTAGCCATCGGCGCACATATAAGCAAGCGGGTCGATATTCCGGCACGGGATGCCGGCAAAATATTGGATGCCGTAAGCTTTTTGCGTCAGGCGGCGTCGGGTGATGCCCCTCCCTTGCTAGGTCGCCGGGTCGCCATTTATGGTGGCGGCAACACCGCCATGGATGCGGCGCGCACGGCAAAGCGTTTAGGTGCGGAAGAAGCTTTGATCATTTACCGTCGAGACCGGGAGCATATGCCGGCGCACTCTTTTGAGGCCGATGAGGCGATGGAAGAGGGGGTCAAGATCAATTGGCTACGCACCATCAAAGAAATCGACCAGACCCACATCCAAGTGGAGGTCATGAAAATCAACGAGGAAGGCTATCCTGAACCGACTGGCAAGTTTGAGACCTTGGAAGCAGACGCATTGATTTTGGCGCTTGGTCAAGACACTGACACGGGTTTCTTGAAAAATGTCAACGGCATAGAGTTCAAACGCGACGGCACTGTATTAGTCGATGCCAACATGATGACCGGACACCCCGGCATTTTTGCCGGCGGGGATATGGTGCCGAGTGAAAGGACAGTGACCATCGCTGTCGGTCATGGCAAAAAGGCGGCTCGTCATATTGATGCTTTTCTCAAAGGGGGGCAGTATGCCAAATCTTCCAAGCATGACATCGTTGGGTTTGAAAAGCTGCATATTTGGTATGACACTGAGGCGAGGCAACGAATCCAAGATTCGATTGAAGTGGATAAGCGATCCTTTGGCTTTGATGAAGTGGTCAAGGGATTGGGCCAAGGCGAAGCCACCTATGAAGCCAAGCGTTGTTTCTCATGCGGCAACTGTTTTGAGTGCGATGGATGTTTTGGCACTTGTCCAGAACATGCCATTATCAAGTTAGGACCAGGCAAGCGTTATCGCTACGATTATGACCTCTGCACCGGTTGTGCCGTGTGTTTTGAGCAGTGTCCTTGCCATGCCATTGAAATGAATCCTGAACCAGGAGTGTAATCCATGAAACCGTCACAGGTTACGACGCTCGAAGGCAATGAAGCCGTGGCGTACATCGCCTATCGCGTCAACGAAGTATGTGCCATTTATCCTATAACCCCCTCCTCGACCATGGCCGAATTGGCCGATCAATGGGCATCCGAGGGGAAAACCAATATTTGGGGTAATATTCCCCTCGTCGTTGAAATGCAAAGTGAAGGCGGTGCTGCCGGAACCGTTCACGGCGCCCTGCAAACAGGTGCGCTGACGACGACTTTCACCGCCTCCCAAGGGCTGTTGTTGATGATCCCGAACATGTACAAGATGGCCGGGGAATTGACTTCGGCGGTACTCCATGTTGCCGCACGATCCCTAGCCGCACAAGGCTTGTCAATTTTTGGCGATCACTCGGATGTTGCCGCCGTGCGCCATACGGGATTTGCGCAACTGGCTTCCAGCACCGTGCAAGAAGGTCATGACATGGCCTTGATCGCTCAAGCCGCCAGCTTGGAAGGCCGTATCCCATTTATCCATTTCTTTGATGGCTTCCGCACCTCGCATGAGGTCAATAAACTCTCGTTGATTTCTGACGACGATATCCGTGCCATGATTAACGCCGAGCAAGTTCGCGCCCATCGGGGCCGTGGATTAAGCCCGGACAATCCATTCATTCGTGGCACGGCGCAAAACCCAGATGTATATTTCCAAGCCCGTGAGACGGTCAACCCGTTTTATGCCCGCCTGCCATCCATCGTCGAGCAAAAGATGGATGCTTTTGCTGAATTGACCGGAAGAAAGTATCAACTATTCGATTACTACGGTCACCCGGAAGCAGACCGGGTGGCGGTCATTATTGGTTCGGCGGCTCAAACCATGATTGAGACCGTCAATCATCTCAACCAGCAGGGCGAAAAGGTCGGCGTTATCAATGTTCGCCTGTGCTTGCCGTTCTCAGCCGGGCATTTCATCAAAGCCATTCCTTCCACCGTGAAGTCGATTGCCGTGCTGGACCGCATCAAAGCACCAGGTTCCACCGGCGAACCGCTCTATGGCGATGTGGTCACGGTGTTGGCGGAAGCCTACGCCACCGGGACGCTTCCCACCGCAACAATACCTCGCATTACGGGTGGTCGTTACGGGCTGTCGTCCAAGGAATTCACCCCGGCCATGGCCAAGGCCGTGCTGGACGAACTGAAGAAGGATCAGCCGAAGAATCATTTTACCGTGGGCATTCATGACGATGTCTCAAACACCAGCTTGGATTACGATGAAGCCTTCGATATCGAACCGGCAGAAGTGGTTCGCGCTTTGTTCATCGGGCTAGGTGCCGATGGTACGGTAGGAGCAAACAAAAACAGTATCAAGATCATTGGCGAATCGACCCCGCTACATGCCCAAGGCTACTTCGTCTACGACTCGAAAAAATCCGGTTCGCGCACGGTATCCCATGTGCGCTTTGGACCCAATCCGATAAACTCGCCTTATTTGATCCACTCGGCCAGCTTTATCGGCTGTCACCAGTTCGTTTTTGCCGAGAAGATTGATGTGCTGGAACATGCCCGTCAAGGCGCAACCTTCTTATTGAATAGCCCCTACGGTCCCGACGAAGTGTGGGACAAATTGCCTCGCAGCCTGCAACAGACGATCATTGATAAAGCGATTCAGTTTTATATGATTGATGCGTCAAAGGTGGCGTTGGAAACCGGCATGGGTAATCGTACCAACACCATCATGCAAACCTGTTTCTTTGCCATTTCAGGCGTGTTGCCAAGGGAAGAGGCAATTGGCAAGATCAAGGAATCAATCAAGAAAACCTATGGCAAAAAGGGTGAGGATGTCGTCAAAAAGAACTATGTCGCGGTCGATCAAACCCTAGCGAAGCTGTATAAAATTGACGTGCCAAAAGAGGCTAATGGGAAACTTGAAATACCCCCGATAGTCCCGGCGCAAGCCCCCGAGTTTGTTCAAAACGTGACGGCGATGATGATGGCGGGCAAGGGCGACCAATTGCCGGTCTCCGCAATGCCCATCGACGGCACTTACCCCAGTGGCACGACTCAATGGGAAAAACGCAACATTTCCGCGTTCGTTCCGGTTTGGGAGCAGGATATTTGCATCCAGTGCGGCAATTGCAGCTTTGTCTGTCCGCACGGGGTGATTCGCTCCAAGTTCTATCCTGATTCGCGCCTAAAAAATGCACCGGACGGCTTCAAATCGGCGCAGATCAATGCGCGAGGATTTCCAGACATTCGCTACACCTTGCAAGTCTATGCCGAAGATTGCACGGGTTGCAGTTTGTGCGTCGAGGTATGTCCTGCGAAGAGCCTGCAACAAAGCGGGGTCAAGGCCATCAACATGAAGCCCAAAGAGCCTATCCTTGAACAGGAAAAGACTAATATCGGTTTCTTTGAAAGCATTCCATTTAATGATCGCTCCAAGGTCGATTTCTCCTCGGTGCGCGGCGCCCAGTTCTTGGAGCCTTTGTTTGAATTCTCCGGTGCCTGTGCGGGATGCGGTGAAACGCCTTATGTCCGGTTGCTGTCCCAATTGTTTGGCGACCGGCTCATCATGGCGAATGCAACGGGTTGCTCTTCCATTTATGGCGGCAATCTGCCCACCACGCCTTGGACTAAAAATGCAGAAGGCCGTGGACCTGCTTGGTCGAATTCGCTGTTTGAAGACAATGCCGAGTTTGGATTAGGGTTCCGCTTGTCTGTGGATAAGCACACGGAACTAGCCACTCAATTAGCCTTGGAACTTAAGGGCGAAATCAATCCTGCCCTAGTCGATCAAATCCTTGAGGCCTCTCAAATAACCGAGTCGCAAATACGCCAGCAACGCATACGTGTTGCCGAGTTAAAAGCCGCTTTAATCAAGCTGGACACCGAAAAGGCCAAAGACTTGTTGTCAGTTGCCGATCATCTGGTTCGACGCAGCGTCTGGATCATGGGCGGCGACGGTTGGGCTTATGACATCGGTTCATCCGGGGTGGACCATGTGATGGCAAGTGGCCGGAATATCAACATTTTGGTGCTAGATACCGAAGTCTATTCCAACACAGGTGGGCAGATGTCCAAATCCACACCCATGGGCGCGGTTGCCAAATTTGCCGCAGGTGGCAAGCCCTTGGCCAAAAAAGACCTTGCCTTGCAAGCCATATCCTACGGTAGCGTTTATGTGGCAAGAATAGCCATGGGTGCCAATGCACAGCAAACCTTGTTGGCGTTGCGTGAAGCCGAAGCCTATCCAGGTCCGTCTTTGGTTCTTGCTTACAGCCATTGCATCGCCCACGGCATTAACATGGAGCATGGCTTGAAGCAGCAGGATTTGGCGGTGGCAAGCGGACATTGGCCGTTGATCCGCTACAATCCGGCGTTGCGTGAATCGGACAAAAATCCATTTGTGCTTGATTCGCCACGTCCGACCATCAAGCTTAAGGATTACGCCTTCAATGAATTGCGCTACAAAATGCTGTCACGTAGCCATCCGGCAGAAAGCGAGGAGTTGATGTCACTAGCCCAAAAGGTGGTCAACCAGAAATGGGAAATCTACGAGGAAATGGCGAGCGGAAGCGGTGCCCGTTTCCATCCTGACGCAAGCGTCAAACAAAAATCTAAAAAGTAAGGGGGTTATCTATTATGGACTTAACCACAAGCTATATGGGGCTGGAACTGCAACATCCCATCGTCGCGTCAGCTTCGCCTTTATCAGGTACATTGGATGGAATCAAGCGCTTGGAAGATGGCGGCGCGGCGGCGGTTGTGATGTTTTCGCTGTTTGAAGAACAGATTCGGCACGAAAACGACGCATTCTCCCACTTGATGGAATCCGGTACGCAAAGCTTCGCCGAATCACTCAGTTATTTTCCAGATGTTGACGAGTATCAAGTTGGCCCGGAAAGCTATCTTGAACTAGTGCATCAAGCCTCGGAATC
>CAIWDB010000031.1 GCA_903911305.1 uncultured Methylococcaceae bacterium
GAACTCAATGCGGAAGAACAGCGCTCCGCTTATGGGCAGAGTCAGGCATCGTTGAAGCTAGAGGAAGAAACTTTCAAACGCATTCGGGATGTGCGGGCTAAAAATTTGGTCAGCCAGCAACAATACGATGAATCTTTGGCGCGCTTGCAAAACGCCGAGGCTTTGCTTGAACGCGATCGGGTGCGATTGGCAAGAACCCAGCTTTTTGCGCCATTCGATGGAATTTTAGGCTTGCGTCAAGTCAGCGTCGGCGATTATGTCAGTCCGGGGCAGGCATTGGTCAATCTGGAATCAGTCGAGCCTATCAAATTGGATTTTAAACTGGCGGAGAAATACGCGGCCAAGGTGGCGAAGGGCATGAAACTTGATGTCAACGTGGAGGCTTGGCCGGGGAGGGTGTTTCGGGGTGAAGTGCAAGCGGTGGATCCTAGGCTGGATGAGCCGACGAGAACGGTCAAAGTGCGGGCACGACTGCCTAACCCTGATTTGGCGTTAAAGCCTGGCATGTTTGCCCGCATTATTTTGGATTTGGGGCAGTCGAGGGAGGCATTGTTCGTGCCGGAACAAGCGGTGCAAGCCAAAGGCAGCGCTTCAATGGTGTTCCGTGTAGTTGATGGCAAGGCTCTGCTGAGTCCGGTAAAGACGGGTGAGCGACATCCAGGCTTTGTAGAAATTACGGAAGGTCTTAAGGAAGGCGATTGGATTGTGATTGACGGGCAAATCAAACTGCGTGACGGTATGCCCGTCATGGTGATAAATAAGGAAGCCCAATGATCTTATCCGATTTGTCGATCCGTCGCCCGGTGTTGGCGACGGTGATGAGCTTAGGCTTGGTGCTGGTTGGCCTGATGGCGTTTGAACGTCTGCCTGTGCGCGAATACCCCAACATCGACGCACCAGTGGTTTCCGTGCGCAGTGTCTACATGGGGGCGAGCGCGGCAGTGATGGAAAGCCAAGTGACCCGCCCATTGGAGAATTCTTTGTCTGGCATTGAAGGCGTGAAATCACTGAAGTCCGTCAGTCGGGAAGAAGTCAGCCAAATCACCATTGAGTTCAATATTAACCGGGACCCGGACGGGGCCGCCTCCGATGTCCGCGACCGGGTGTCCAGAGTCCGTGCTAGTTTGCCCGACGAGATTGAAGAGCCAGTCATTAGTAAAATTGAGGCGGATGCCTCGCCGATTGTTTGGCTGGCCTTTTATAGTGACCGCCACACACCATTGGAAATATCTGATATTGCCTATCGTTTCGTGCGTGATCGTCTTCAGACTTTGCCGGGGGTCGCCAGTGTGATCATCGGAGGGGAACGACGCTATGCAATGCGGCTTTGGTTGGATCGCAGTCGGCTTGCCGCACGAAAGGTAACGGTCAAGGATGTTGAGGATGCATTGAAGCGGCAGAATGTGGAAATCCCCGGTGGGCGCATTGAGAGTTCGATGCGCGAATTCACTGTATTAAGCGAAACTGATTTGCGCACACCTGAGCAGTTTGGCGCGTTGATCATACGCGAGGAAAACGGTTATCCGGTGCGATTGTCGGATGTTGGGCGGGCTGAAATCGGCTCGCAAGATGACCGCAACATCGTGCGCGTCAACGGTGATTCGGCGGTGGGTTTGGGTGTGGTCAAGCAATCCACGGCCAATACTTTGTCCGTTGCCTTGGCGGTGCGTAACGAGTTGCCGAGAATCAATAGTGCCTTGCCAGAAGGGCTAAAGCTGAAAGTCGCTTTCGATTCCGCATTGTTTATCGAGGAATCCATCAAAGGGGTTTATCACACCTTGCTGGAATCGCTAGTACTGGTCTTGGCCGTGGTTTGGTTATTCTTACGCTCGCTACGCGCCACGCTGATTCCCTTTGTCACCATACCCGTTTCGCTCATTGGTGCTTTTATTTTCATCAATGCCCTGGGTTTTTCCGTCAACATTCTGACCCTGCTAGCATTGGTGCTGGCGATTGGGTTGGTGGTGGACGATGCCATCGTCATGCTGGAAAACATACACCGACGCATTGAACAAGGCATGAGTGCCATGGATGCGGCTTTTGAAGGTAGCCGGGAAATAGCGTTTGCGGTGGTGGCGATGACTTTGACGCTGGCGGCAGTGTTTGCACCGTTGGCGTTCATGAGCGGAAATACTGGAAGGTTGTTTTCCGAATTTGCACTGGCGGTGTCCTGCGCGGTGTTGGTTTCCGGTTTTGTTGCACTGACGCTCACACCGATGATGTGTTCACGTTTGTTGAAAGCGACAGGTCATGGGAGTCATACCCATCAGCCTTCGTCATGGGATCGTTTTGTCGGTCTATACCGGGTCGCGTTGTTGACTTGTCTGCGCTGGCGTTGGTTGGTTATTCTAGTGTTGGGTTTGGTTGCAGCAGCCGCAGTTTGGCTATTCCAAGGACTCAATGCTGAACTCTCCCCAATCGAGGACCGGGGTAGTATTTTTGCGGCTATCTCCGCCCCGGAGGGTGCGACGATAGACTACACCGATGGTTATGCCCGTCAGATCGAATCGTTCCTCGCGCCTATACCGGAAATCGACACTTATTTCGTCGTGGTGGCCCCCGGTTTGGAACGGCCCAACCCCGTCAACTCAGCGATTGCTTTCATCCGCATGAAACCTTGGGAGGAACGGAAGCGCAGCCAGCAGGAAATCGCCATGCAATTGATGCCTAAGTTTTTGGGCTTGCCCGGTGTCATGGCGTTTCCTATCAATCCCCCCTCGTTGGGGCAGAGCTTTCGCAGTTCACCCGTCCAATTCGTTATTGAAGGACCAAGTTACGAGGAATTGGACAAGGCGATGACGGGGTTTATGGCGAAAGCTGCGCAATACCCCGGTTTGGTCAATCTCGACACTGACCTTAAGCTCAATAAGCCGCAACTCAGCTTGGATGTCAACCGTGAAAAAGCCGCCGCGATTGGTGTGGAAGTGGATGACATCGGCAAGACCCTGCAAACGCTGTTAGGGGGTAGGCAGGTGACGCGATTCAAACAGGCTGGCGAACAATATGATGTGATTCTCAAGTTAGGCGACGAAGCCCGTGCCACCCCCGAGGACATGAATACCATTTACTTGCGGGGGCGCGATGGCAAGCTGACTCCGCTGGGTAATTTGGTCACAATCCGGGAGAATGCAGCGGCCAAGGAGTTGAACCACTTTAATCGCTTGCGTGCGGTGGTAGTGACAGCCAACATCGCGCCGGGTTACACCTTGGGGCAAGCTTTGGATTATTTGGGCAAAATAGCGAAAGAGACTCTGCCGCCGTCTTTCCAGACTGAGTTGGACGGGCAATCCCGCGAATTCATGGAGTCGAGCAAGACGCTGTATCTCACTTTCGGTTTTGCCATGATTTTTATCTATCTGGTATTGGCGGCGCAGTTTGAAAGTTTTCGTGATCCGCTGATGATTATGTTGACGGTCCCTTTGGCGATCACCGGGGCTTTGCTATCGCTTAAGCTCTCTGGCGGAACACTGAATGTCTACAGCCAGATTGGCATGGTGATGTTGATTGGCTTGATTACCAAAAATGGCATTTTGATTGTCGAATTTGCCAACCAATTGCAGGGGCAGGGCAGGGGAGTCAAGGAGGCGGTCGTGGAGGCGGCTGTGTTGCGCTTGCGCCCGATTTTAATGACCAGTCTGACGATGATCCTAGGTGCGGTCCCGTTGGCGTTTGCCACCGGGGCAGGGGCGGAAAGCCGCCAGCAGATAGGTTGGGTGATTGTCGGTGGCTTGGCGATTGGCACGGTGTTCACAGTTTTTGTGATTCCGACGATTTATACCCTAATGGCAAAAGACCGGACAGCTTAAAACTGTCCTGTGGTTTTAATCTGGATTAAAGGGCAACATCCGCCTAAGTTTAATAAAATGGGCGGTTGTTGAATTTATTTAAGCACAAGCGACTGAGTAAGCGAAAACACTTACGGCGTACTATTGCACATGGCAGTGGTGAACAGGTTTTGTGACGATTTAGTCACCTTTCCGTCGTCAATAAACCAATAAACCAAATCACCCGCGTTCAAAACGAGAGGCGTTTCAAAGGTTGCGGAGCAACTTGAGGTGATGGTTGAACCATCATTAATGGTATTTCCAAGAGTGCACCTATAGATGGAGCTAGCGGGACTCTGTCCATTTTTCAGTAGGGTGACCGTTCTGGCGTTGGGTGGCGCTCCCCAATCATTACCCGTGGCTACCGTATTGACTGCCTTTACGCTTAGGCTGGAAATCGAACAGCTACCCGGAATCATCAAAGCTTGGGCTATCCAAGTAAATGGATTTGTTGGGAGAATGTTTGCCGGGTTGCCTGTGGTGGTTCCCATGGGCTGAATGTAATAGGGAGTGATCTCAGTGGTAACGGTGCTAAATGAGTTCTTTGAAGTTAGCAATAAGCCTTGAACACCCGTTGGGCCTGTATTGCCTGTGGCACCGGTCGAGCCAGTCGCCCCTGTGCCACCCGTTGCACCGGTTGAACCAGTGGCTCCGGTGCTGCCCGTTGCCCCGACACCGGTTGCGCCCGTGGCGCCTGTCGAGCCAGTCGCCCCTGTTACACCTGATGGGCCAGTTGCCCCGATTCCGATTGCGCCAGTTATTCCGGTCGAGCCAGTTGCGCCAGTGGGACCTGTAGCCCCAGTCGCACCAGAGTTTAACTCGACATCAATAAAGGCTGAGTGACTAAAATCTTTATTTTCTTTAGTGTTGAAGAAAAAGGTTGCGCCATTGCTGGCAGTAATATGGATGCCATAGTTGTTTTGTTCAGGCTGTCCACCCTGTTGGGAAGGAACCCAAGTTTTCACATAATCCGTCACATCCACTGCATACCAGATCCAAGCGACATCATTCGGGTTCAGCGTAATGGTTTTTGGAAGGCCCTTATCCTTGTAATTTTGAAAAAATGAGTTGTAGGTGAGAGTCCATTCGTTCCATTCGGGTGTCGCTTGAGGATCGCCCAGCGCGGCGATTTGATCTATGGTCAAGGTGCCGACAGCAAACAAGTCCGACATGAAAAGGTAGAGTGTGGCCCTTCGGACATCTCCCTTCAAAAATGGATAAGTGGTGTTGTCAGGGTTTTTGAGTTTGAATTGAA
>CAIWDB010000032.1 GCA_903911305.1 uncultured Methylococcaceae bacterium
CCGAGCGGAGACGCTTGGATCAGGTGCTACAGGAAAAAAACGTCGAACTGGAAAGCTCCAGGTCTATTGCAGAAAAAGCGAACCTCGCCAAATCGGAATTCCTTTCCAGCATGAGCCATGAGCTGCGCAGCCCGCTCAATGCCATCCTCGGGTTCGCCCAGTTGATGGAATCCGATTCACCACCGCCAACACCCTCGCAAAAGGAAAGCATAGCCCAGATTCTTCAGGCGGGATGGCATCTGCTGAAGCTGATTAACGAGATTCTGGATCTCTCGAAGATCGAGTCCAGGCAGATGACTCTGTCGGAGGAACCCCTGTCGCTGGCCGCAGTCATGCTCGATTGCCAGAGCATGATCGAACCACAGGCGCAACAGAGTGGCATTCGCATGATCTTTCCCCAATTCGAAAGACCGTATTTTGTGTTGGCTGACTGGACCCGGTTGAAGCAGGTGCTGATCAACCTACTTTCCAATGCGATCAAATACAATATCAAGCAGGGGACGGTTGAGGTGAAATGCACCGAGAATACGCCGGGGCGCATTCGGGTGAGCATCAGTGACACTGGCGCGGGACTGTCTCCTGAACAGTTGAGCCATCTCTTTCAGGCGTTCAATCGCCTCGGACAAGAGGCGGGAGGCGAGGAGGGCACGGGCATCGGCCTGGTGGTGGCCAAGCGACTGGTCGAACTGATGCGCGGCGAGATCGGCGTGGAAAGCACCGTCGGGGTGGGAAGCGTGTTCTGGTTCGAACTCTTCTCGGTTGCCGATCCACAATTTTCCATGGAAGAGGTTGACGCGGTGGCAACGGCCAATTCGCATGCGCCTAGCAGAACGCAGATGCACACCCTGCTCTATGTGGAGGACAACCCGGCGAACCTGAAGCTAGTCGAGCAGATCATCGCGCGCCACCCCGATATTAACCTGTTTACCGCTGTGACCGGAAATAGCGGCATTGAAATTGCCCGTATCTCGCTGCCGGATGTGATCCTGATGGATATCAATCTGCCTGACATCAACGGCTTCGAAGCCCTGAAAATTCTGCGCTCGGGCCCCGCCACAGCACACATCCCCGTTGTTGCCATCACGGCCAATGCAATGGCGTCTGACATCGAGAGGGGCTTGGAGGCAGGATTCTTCCGCTACATCACCAAACCGATCAAGGTCAATGAGCTCATGGAGGCGCTGAATCTGGCATTTGAACTTGCACAGAAAGAATCTGAAACCAACGAATAAGGCAATGCGATTCCCATGATTAATTCAACTGACATTCTTCACGGCAATATTCTTATTGTGGACGATCTGGAAGCTAATGTTCAGCTTCTGGATCGGCTGCTGCGTGGCGCCGGCTATGATTCCATCTCATCTACGATGGATCCCTGCAAAGTCTGCGATCTCCACCTGAAGAATCGCTACGACTTGATTCTGCTTGATCTTCAGATGCCCGTCATGGACGGGTTCCAAGTGATGGAGGGGCTGAAGGCAATTGACCTGGACGACTACCTCCCGGTGCTGGTCATCACCGCGCAACCGGGTCACAAGCTGCGTGCGCTGCAGGGCGGCGCGAAGGATTTCATCAGCAAGCCATTCGATTTGGCCGAGGTGTTGATGCGGGTTCACAACATGCTGGAAGTCCGCCTGTTGCACCAAGCGGTCCGCGAATACGGCAAGTTGCTGGAATCGCTGGCGTGGAACGACCCGCTGACAGGGCTTGCCAACAGACGGCTTTTCGCCGAGAGAATGTCGATGGCCATCGCCCATGCGGAAAGGAAGAAGACGGCCATGGCGGTGGTGTATCTTGATCTGGACGGATTCAAGCAGATCAACGACACCTTGGGACACGGTACTGGGGACATCCTGCTGAAAATGGTCGCCGGCCGCCTGGAGGCCACGGTGCGCAAAGGGGATACGTTGGCGCGCCTGGGCGGTGACGAATTCATCATCGCGCTGCCGGAGATCGACGATGCCGACGCTGCGGCCAAGGTGGCGTTGAAAGTGATCGCGGCGGTGTCGCAACCCTATGCCATTGACGGCCATACGGTTAACATCACCACCAGTGCGGGTGTCAGCATTTATCCCGTCCATGGCGAGGATGCGGACACGCTGATAATGAGCGCCGACTTGGCCTTGTACGAGGCTAAGTCGGCAGGCAAGAACACCTGCCGAATCTCCCAGCGCACAGACTGGGCAGCGAGTGCGCACAGCCCGGATGAACCTACAACTCTCAACGCACCATTGCCGACTGGCTTCACCCTTTTCCCAAACACACATCCACCCGCCTAAACGCCCCTTCCCGCAGTGCCTTGGCATCATTCTGTTCAAGGAAAGCCCCTGCAACCGTTAGCACCGAGCCGTCCCGCCCATATAATTGATAACGAACTGGCATCACAGCATCAATGCCAAAGGTGTCCAGTCTTTGCGGGTTGAGATAAACCAATAGTGTGTTGCCTAAGAAAGCACAGGCTACCGAGTCGCGAGGCAAGATTTCCTCGGTTTCTCCAAACGGATGAACAAGCCTCTCTTCAGTGGAGAAAAATGCCTGGGTCAAACTCGGTTGCGGACGAAACAACAACTGCCCGTTTTCAAACAAGAAAGGCGATGGGCCAAGCAATAGATAAGTCCACAAATGCAGAAACTCCACCGTGGCCCCTGACAATCTCGCCACACAACCCCGGCCATGATCACGCGGGTCCACGGTAAACCCGCTGCTGACCAAGAAACTGCTATTTTCAATTGGGTTGCGACGATATTGATAAGGGTCATGAAATGCCACCAGCAGATTTCCCATCTGTTGGTAAAACTCTTCAATCATCCCGCGCCTAGCCATCTCTAACACGAATTTATAATGCATGTGTAGGAACACAGAGCCATTTTCCAGCCAGCCATAATGAAATATGCCTATCCTGCCTAAGTCTAAGGCGTTTTCGCCTAAAGGCTCGTTGACCTTGAACATGCCTAGTTTTTTATCGAATAGTTCGCTGTCGCATACTGACTGATAAAGCTTTCTTGCCTCGTCTGGCGGGGCGATCCGCATAGCGTGAACGAAGCCTTCAAGGAATAATGGCAATTGAGTTTGTTTGAAACTGGTCACCTCTACATGGCCTTCGTTCATCCATTCCCAATATTCATTAGCTTGGTAGGTGAAATAAGTGACGATTCCCTTGTCTGTTTTTGCTCTGGCAATCGCCAAATTCAAGAACTGCGAAACAAGCTCAAGAAACTGGCAGAGTGTTTCAAATGTTTGGTCTGAGTGTGTCCCTTCAAACCCCATGAAGACCTGTTCCCGGTAGGTTTCTTTCAGAGTATGGCTGTCTTGCCAGAATCTAAACGCCGTCAGATTCTCACTATGCAATAAGTCGTCTAACCCGTTTAGGAACTGGGCCAACTCATTGGGCAAACTAATACTCCCCTTAATACTGTCCAAATGACGCAAGGAAAAATCCACCAACCGTTTCAATTCGATGGTTTCATTGACAGCAGAACCTAGCAAGCCCGGCAAGCCATTTAAGGCATCACACCAACCGGGGCGGTCGGCTTCCATTTCGATGCCTACAACAAAGGGGTCCATGGAAGCCAGTTTGTTGACCACCAAGGTGAGAATTTTCCCTAGCAAAGTCGTCACCACCACATTCCCTGTTCCAGCTAGGTCGCGGACATGGTGCTTCCCAACATTACGCGATTCGATCAATGTGCGTTTTTCTTGGCTTTCCTGCAATGCTCCCGTTTGGCGTACCCCGTCATCAGTGACAATAAACTTCTTTGAACGCGGTTGGACAAAATGGGTTGGGTCAAAAAAGGTGTAACGGTTATCATGGAATAATAAACCGATGCGATCCGGGAAAATGGCGGCATAGCTTTCCAGCAAATCGACCAAATAAGTCCAGTGATCAGACCAGTAACCCCGTTCAAACTCAACCTCTTCGACTTCTTTGGCATCCTTTAATAGTTCGGTGATGATGGGTTCAATAACCTCGGTTTTGGCTCGCAATACCTTCCACAAATCCGCATATTTAAAAGGTCTGGCCAGTACGGAATCCAAGCCCGGAAATTGCTCCTTATACTGGCTAAATGCAGAAGAATCCACATTGAACTGCGAATTGTGCAGCGATAGGGGGTTGTAGCCATCGGGTTGGATTAAGTTGAAAAAATAATGGATGTTTTTGGCATCTTGGGCTGGATCAAAAAATACATCCAGCCGACGGTTTTGCAGCACATCACGAAAATCGCCATTGCCTTCGGAATAGGCCGAATCTTGCACCAAGAAATTGTTATAGTCCCGTTCCAAATCGCCATGTTTACGGCCAAACACATACAAATGTTTGTCACCGGGTACCTTCATTGAAAACCCGCCCCTCATGCCATTGTCCAGATAGCATTGCTTGGCATAGGCATCAAACAACGGGTTCGCGGTGGCGGTGAAGGCTCGTTGGGTGATGTTTTCCAATAAAAGGCGGTTGGCCTCGCGCTTTTCCTCGAAATAGCCTTCCCCATCCAGGCTAGATAAAAATTCCTGCAACACCGTCCATGAGGAAGCATGTCCATAAAGCCCGTAAAAAACCTGGCTTTCACCGGGCGCAAGTTCCAACTTCAAGGTTTGAAAAGCCGAGGGGGTACGGTTGCCCTCCACTTGCTGGTCAAAATCCAATGGTTGGTGAGAAAAAAATCGATCAGGAATCGAAAAGTCACTCGCGTCGCCGAAAATCTTTTCGGCATCCACTAATACGCGGTTACGCTTTCCGTTCAAATACCCGACGAAGAAATTACCCGCCACCACCGGATCAGGCAAAGGCGTGTCATCGGTAAACACCTTTAGTTTAAAGTATGGGGTGTTTTCAGCCACCCCTTCGACTGCCATATAAGCCTCCACCGTCCTGCTCATATACTTGGCGCACCACTGGTTGACCCCATAGGGCAAAACTTGCGGCAGACCGTCAACAATCTCCACGGTTTTGGCAAATTTGGTTGTATTTTGTACCGTCACCCGGCGTATCACACCCGCCACCGGCGCATCGGGCAGGGTGAACATATCGGCACGAATCGACAAACCCAAGCCGGGATGGTTTTCCTCAACACTGACTTCGTGCGGGGAGACATAAAGCCGCTGAGAAACGCTGTCCCCTGCCCTGGCTTGAAACGGTTCGTGAGTGGTGGCGATGATGCCATCCGAAATTTTCAGGAAGGTACGAAACCCGAAGGTTGCCGTCAGTTGATAGGCTTTGTTCGCCGGGTAAAACTCCAAAAACGCCCCGTCCTTGTTGCGTACCCCAAAACTGGCCATGGCCTGTCCACGGTTGACATAAAATGCCCAAGCGGGAATGCCTTCGACACCTGCAATGCCAGGCAGGAAACTGGAAAATGGTGCTGCATCATTATACTGGTCGATGACAAAAACATTATTATGGTCAAATGAATACTGGGCTTGTATTGCCATGGCTAGGTGATCCTAAAAAGTTTCGATTGCGAATTTGCCCGTTCCTAAGCAGCATAGGTCTCTATACTAGTCTTTCCCTACTTGAGGCTAGTGTATGCACACAAGTCCCTCCCCCTTGGGGGCATAGATATCTACACAAGTCCCTCCCCCTTGGGGGCATAGATATCTACACAAGTCCCTCCCCCTTGGGGGGGAGGGATTTAGGGAGAGGGGTACTGGGTTGATTACCAGTGGGTTGTTGTCTCATCAACTTTCCCAAAACCCTCTCCCCCGCCCCTCTCCCAAAAACGGGAGAGGGTAGTAAAATCAATGTCTTATGAGTTTTGTAGATACCTATGCTGCGAGGGGGGAGAAAAATCATAGGCTTACAATTTGTGTAGATACCTATGCCTAAGCAGCGAGGACTTTGAAACAATTCCTTTCGCCCATATTGTATAATATGTCTAGTTATCATATTGATATAAATGACAAACAGGGTGAATGGATAGTTAACGCAGGGTCATGCCCGTCACTGTGCGCGACTGTTCTTGATAGAATATTCCTAAACCGAATAGGGAGAACCAAGATGTCCATACCCGCCGAACGCTTCGCCACCACTTAAGAAGATATTTGCCAAGTGCCTATTTATGCCAAATTTGAGTTCAACCATGCTTGGTTGGTCGATCCAGATATGCGAACACTGAAAATGTTTAGCTTGCATGAAGGTCGCTGGCTGCTGGACTGCGCTTTCAAGGCCGATGACGAGGTGTGCGCCCCGCCGTTTCAAGCCATTACATTTAATTTGGGTGGACTATGGCCCTAAAAATATCCGAAAACAGCGCATTTGCGCCCCTCGCCCATCCCGTTTTTCGAGCCATTTGGATTGTGGAAATGGTCTCGAATATTGGCACTTGGATGCAGGATGTCGGTGCTGGCTGGCTGATGACCAACTTGTCCACATCCCCGATGATGGTGGCCTTGGTGCAAGCCGCCACGACATTTCCAATGATGTTGCTGGCCCTGCCGGCGGGTGCGCTCGCCGATATTGTGGATCGTCGGCATCTATTGCTATCTGCCCAAGCTTGGATGCTGTTGACCGCAACCGCGTTAAGCGTACTGACATTGCTAGGCATGATGACTGCCCCTCTACTATTGGTACTGACCCTGTGCTTGGGCATCGGTGCGGCATTTTCCATGCCTGCTTGGGCCGCCATGATGCCGGATCTCGTTGGACCGAAAGAATTACAGGCCGCCGTGACTTTGAATGGCTTGGCAATGAACGTATCCAAGGCCATAGGCCCGGCTTTGGCGGGCTATATCATGGCAGTCACTTCGCCCGGCGCGGTGTTTTTGCTCAATGCCTTGTCATTTGTTGGCATTATTGTGGTTTTGTTTCGTTGGAAAAACCCGACCAAGTCCAGCGAATTGCCTGCCGAGCGGATGCTGGGGGCCATGCGCAACGGCTACCGCTATGTGCGGCATTCCCAACCGATGCTGGCCGTGATGATACGGGCCGGCACTTTCTTTATTTTCGCCAGCGCCAGTTGGGCCTTATTGCCGATCTTGGTCAAGCTTGGGTTTCATGGTGGACCCGGTGATTATGGCATGGCGCTAGGTTCGGTTGGCGTGGGCGCGATAGCCAGCGTTTTCATGCTCCCTAGCTTGCGTCAGCGGATGAGCACCGATTTACTGAAAAAAGCATGTTCGACCCTCTATGCCGCAACCCTCGCGTTGATGGCCTTAGCCCCGACGCTGCCATGGCTGTATGCCACGACATTGGTGGCGGGCATGGCTTGGCTAGGAGTCATGTCCACCCTACAAGGTGCGGCGCAAAAGGCATTGCCAGCTTGGGTACGCGCCCGTGGATTGTCTATGGTAATGGTTATGTTCATGGGCGGAATGGCTATCGGTGCTCTGCTTTGGGGCCAGTTAGCGACCCATTTTTCAGTGGCTGACGCCTTGCAAATAGCGGCGGTTGGTTTGGCGCTGAGCATTCTTGCCACTTGGCGGACTAAACTCATACAGATGGATGATACTGATCTTACCCCCTCCCTGCATTGGCCGGCACCCGTGGTAGACAAGGAACTCGATATGTACCGGGGACCGGCTTTAGTCACCTTAGCCTATACGGTTGATCCTGTACATTTGGCAAAGTTTCTAAAGCTGATGCAACAACAACGCGTTGTGCGTAGGCGTGATGGCGCATTTTATTGGCAGTTGTTCCAAGAAACGGCTGACAGTCACCGCTATTTGGAAACATTTCTCTTCGATTCATGGTTGGAACACTTACGCCACCATAAGCGCGTCACCAAGACTGATCGTCTATTACAGGATGAGATCATCCTATGCCTTGCCGATTATTCAGTACCCGTCGTCACCCATCATCTTGCCGTGACGGATTTTGGCGAACTTTGAAATCGGTTGGCTAGATTTTTGGAGGGTCAATGCTTGCTTTGACAGGATTGTTTCCAGAATTTGCTTTGACGTATCCTCTGTTACCCAGTACTTTATCAATCAGACACTCATTGCAGACTATTTGCCAAACACATGACAGACCAAGACAGCTTCCTAGCCCCTTCCCGGCTCACCCCGGAAACCCATCAACGTAAGGCGGACAAACTTTCGCGCATTCCGGTTAAAATCGAACCCACCACCACACCCTTGCGCAAACCGGCGTGGATTCGAGTCCGCGCCGGCGACAATGAACACACCACGCGCATCAAACGCTTGCTGCGGGAAAATGGTCTGCATTCGGTCTGTGAAGAAGCCGCTTGCCCCAATTTGGGGGAATGCTTCAGCCATGGCACGGCAACCTTCATGATTATGGGCGACATTTGCACACGCCGTTGCCCGTTTTGTGATGTGGCCCATGGCAAGCCGAAACCCTTGGACGCAGAAGAACCCAATCATTTGGCCCGTGCAATAGCTGATATGAAATTGCGCTATGTTGTGGTCACTTCAGTGGACCGTGACGACCTGCGCGATGGCGGCGGAGGACATTTTGCCGAATGCATTCAAGCCATCCGGCGCGAAACACCGAATACTAAAATTGAAATCCTCGTCCCTGATTTTCGGGGGCGTGTTGCCAAAGCACTCGCCGCCCTGCAAGCCTATCCGCCGGATGTGTTCAACCACAATCTGGAAACCGTGCCTAGGCTGTATCGCCAAGCCAGACCCGGTGCCGATTATCGAGGCTCCTTGGAATTGCTGCGCGAGTTCAAAGCGGTTCAGCCAAACATTCCGACCAAATCCGGCTTGATGTTAGGCTTGGGTGAAACCATGGAAGAAGTGGAACAGACTTTGCGGGATTTGCGCGAGTATGGTTGCGATATGCTGACCTTGGGCCAGTATCTACAACCTAGCCGGGATCATTTGCCCGTGGAGCGTTATGTCAGCCCGGAAGAATTTGACACTCTGGCTGATATTGCCAAAAATTTGGGCTTTGCCAATGTTGCCAGTGCGCCTTTAGTCCGCTCGTCTTATCATGCGGATGTGCAGGCGGCGGGGTTGGGTGCGATAAATTCTAGGTCGGATTAAGCGGATTCGGGAGTGCAAGGCTTGCCTTGCGAGGGTTCTAACTCTTTTTAATCCCAGCAAGGCAAGCCTTGCACTCCATCTGAGATAAATGGCATCGACGCTCTGCGGGTGAACGAAAAATTTCGATTAAGCACACTATCAACAGTGCAAATTGACCGATGGCAGGCAGATTGGTCAAAGGCGAAGAGTATCGCTAACGACCAGACTCACAAATGTTCACCCAAGGTTCGTAGGTTCGCTAAATCCTCCGCCAAATCTTGCGTATCATAATGCGGGGGTATCTTGCGCAAGGCGAGAATCTGACGGAACTCCCACAAGGACAATCCTGCAAGCTCCCGCGCCTTCCCCACACCTAAACGCCGCTGGGCATATAGCGCGAGGGCCAGTTCCAACTTCATCTCATCCAAATTTAATCGAGCGAAATCAAGGATGTTTTGAGGAATGTCAAAATGGACAGTGGGCAAAGTGGTTTCTGCGATGATTTGATGCGGGTCCATTGTTTTTTCTCTTAGTTCACGAAAGTATTAAAGGCTGCGGAGATTACTGTCATAGGCAAAATTCACCGATAAGTTTCGGCTACGGTATTAACGAAAACTTCAGCCACGTTGTCGGGCTTTTCGCTTGTTCCCAAGTTCCGCTTGGGAATGCGGCTTGGAAAGCCCCAACTCCCCTAGAATCGAACGGCTTCAATAGGGAAACTTGTGTTTCCAAAGCAGGATTCCCAACAAGGACGTTGGGAACCAGGAAAAAGTATAGGAAACAAAGATGGCTGGGGTGTTTTAATCTATAAAACTTCTTTGTACATTACTATTCTTTTCTCCAGCGACTTATGACATCAGAAAAAGTGACATCCCTCCATAGTTGATTCCACTCTTGGTGTACTAGAACACTCCGCGAATGCGGCTCAGGATTAGGCATCGGCATTTGCACTACTGCCGGAAGTAACGCAGCATCACCAACAACCACGCATTCACCGGGTGCGAGGTTCGGCAAAATGTCTGTAATGCCGTTCGAGTTATCAGGGAAAAGCCTCTTGACATAGTTTTGGTCAGCATTATTCGTTAGTCGCAAAGAAATGAAATTGCTGCATTGTGCAAATATAGTTTCTGATACCTCAGATGGCCTTTGACTCACAACCATCAAACTTAAACCATATTTCCGTCCCTCTTTAGCTATTCGTTCTATTGATTTCCTTGATGAGCGATAAGCTGCGTCGTCTCTCTGCGGAATGTAGTTGTGAGCCTCTTCACATACGATCATAACGGGTACATCATTCACGGCATCCTCTTCATGTCGCAACTTAGAGTAGTGAAAGCAGAAGTCAAAGATTAGGCGAGAAACAAGACTTACTGTAATACTCAGTACTTCAAACGGAATGCCGCTAAGATCGATAATGGTTACATTTGCTTTGTTCAGATAGCCCAGGAACTGCTTCATGATCTGCTCGAAATCACAGGTTTTAAAAGAGCTACCGTCAGTCTTCGATGGATGAAGCAAGAATCGCAAACGCTTGTCGGCTAACTTCGTTTCCAAGCGCGACACAAAGCGATTAAATTGACCATTGAATGGACCGTTCGTCGCTTTCTTTTCCCCTGAGGTCACTTGGGGGACAAACGTACACAGTTTGTCGAAGTAGTGATCTTTCCGATCATTCACCAGAGTGCCATTGTCAAGCTTTGGTTTGTTTTCGCCGTTACCGCGTCCGATGATTTCTTGGTTCATGTTCTCAATATAGCGATAAACCTCCTCAATAGAGAAATAAACAGGCATATCGTAGGTTATCTCTTTTATCGTCGGATTGTGCCGCTCCTTATTAAGGATAACTGCCTGCTTAAATTGGCTAACTTGATTATGTGAATTTTCCTCATTGCTCTCGATGAACATGCTTTCCAATTCCTCTGAATTCATGAGCCAGTACGGGAGACAAAGCAAATCAATGTCTAGTCTATTTAAGGTGAATGATTGGTCGTTAGGAAGAACAAACGCCGCACTGTATTCATCATGAATGTCGAATATGACGATATGCGAATTATTTTGACGGTCGAGGTTGACGTTCGCATTGTCTTCAATACCAACGACATCATGGAGTATCCGAGCCACAGTGCATGATTTACCAGATCCGGTTGAACCTACAATTGCAATGTGCTTGCTGAAAAAACGATCACCATTGATTTTCATCGAAATGGACTTATTGAATGATAGTTTCCCGAGCGGAAACTGGTAATTGGCATCCTCAGCAAACAGCTTGTCTAGTGTTTCTTCATCCGGTACATAAACTGGTTCCGTTGGAACAGGCAAGAGTACGCTAGATCGTTCAAAAACACTGCCCCCAATGAGAGTGCCGACAGCTTGGCACTCTATGTGAAATTGCCAATCAGGTTTGCCTTCACTATCTTGTGTACTTACCCCTCTGATGTTGCGAATCGCAGCCATTGTAAAGTCGTTATTACCTTGTGCTATACGCAGATACTGACCAACTTGAAGATTTTCCTTATGATTCTCGAATTCAGTCAGCTTAATAAGCACGATGATTGATTCCGGTGCGCAGGATAAGACTTGACCGATTTTATTATTCGTAGACATTGCTGATCCCTATGACATACTTAATTTCTTTAAAAGATGTAGCAGCTAGGTATTCCACATTCACATCCACAGTATCAAGTGAATCATAATCAGACTCCCCGATGATAAAAAGATCATCGCATTTTCGATTGTTAAGTCTGAAACCTTGATCTTCCCAGCGAAGCAACCGGAGTGAGAAGTCATGTTCAATCGCACCTCCGCTGCCTTTTCGGGAAAATGGTTCTCGAAAGAACCGTGACTCTTCAAACTGGTTTGCGATGTAGCCATTTTCGCAGATGATCCCCTTTTGGTATAGACGGCGTTGAATGTCTTGAAAATCATCCTCTGAAGTGCAAAGGCACAACACAGGCGTATTGATGTGCGCCGGTTTGAAGTGAAACTTATCAAGGTAATCCTTTACGAAAAGAACGATTTCGGTGCTGTAGTCTTCTAAGCTCTTAGAATCAACCACAAAATACCGAAGACGGGAGTTCTTATCGAGGTGAATCTTGATTTGTTTTCGGCGAGCATCGAGTAACTGTTTGCGTGTGCGAAGAGCCATGGTCCAACGCGAGATAGCTGTCTTGCGAATGTTCTTCAAATCACATAAGAACTTTTGTTTTGTTATCTTCCTGTCCATCGGATCATGCTTCACGCTAATTCCTGCGATCATGTTGATTGCATTGGGATATGCTAGGGTGTCAATTTCGCCATCGGGGATTCCATTTGCCTTAAGTGCGGCATTGACATTAGTGATGAGATCATCATAATTAGGCCCGAACTCCATGGTGAATTTAGGAAGAAACTCATTGATATTGATCTTGCCTTGTAGCGTCGCAATATATTTCTGAAAATCTTTATTTGTCGAATCGAGAGCCGCTTGCAGTTCGGTTTTGCCTATTTTTGGTTGAGCATCTTCTGTTACGCTTGGATAGTGCGCGAAAAGAATATAACGGATATTTGCGCTAGGATTCGCGTGAAAATGGTGCATCATCTGAAGTAAAGGCTCAAAAATGCCACTAGAAGTGAAGGCTTTACTAGTGCCGTGATATTTGCACTGGATTGCTGTCGTTTCAATGGGTGTTACGATCTCGACATCTTCGATGATGCCTTCGACATTAATACTACTGTCATCTTGGGAATTGAGAATTTCGAGTATCGTTTTATTGAACTGATACAGGAAACCTTCGATAGTGTAATCAGCGGCTCGTGACATATGATCCTCTACTTATTGTAGCTACTATCCAGTATTTGATTCCGCAACCTAAAGTTAATATAAAGTCCAGATAAAGAAAAAATATAACCGCTTGAACAGCCTTCTTCCCAAATATACCAATTTGTAATGCCGTAACGCATCCGGCAACTTACAATCCGCCAGCAGCAGCGGAATAAACCGCCGCCCTTGATTGGACGGATCGCGGAATAATAGGGTGCTGCGTTCCAAGCCCACCCAATCTGAGGCTAGGGCATTGGGCGATAGGCAGAGGATTAACGTCCGCGAGGCTTCCAGTCCATGTTCAATACTGAGGTAAATGTCATCGCCCGGTAGGATGATCCATTCGTCGAACCACACCCGCAACCCGGCATCGCGCAAACGCTGCGCCAAGCGCCGCACTTGGGCTTTGTCTTTGGAGTTATGGCTTAAGAATACATCGAAAGAAAATGGGGGGGATTTCATCTTTGCCATGAAAGTATTTTGATGGCGAATCTACTTGACTGCTGACCAGCTACGGATGAAATTAACCAAATCCCAAATCTGTTTTTGCTTGAGGGTTTTCTTCCAACTCGGCATGGGTCCGCGGCCATTGGCGATTTTCCAAGCCAAATCGCCATCGCTATGATGATTGGACATTTCTTTCAGGTTCTGCGGTTTTGGGTCCATGTTCAACGCAGCCGGACCATCGCCCATACCCGTCGCGCCATGGCAAGCCGCGCAATGGGCTTGAAACAAGGCTGCCCCTCGTGCTATCGACTCTGGGCTGGCTTTCACCGGGTTTTGCCGCTTGGCCTCTTTTGCAGGGGCCATCCAATGGCCTTGCATTGCGTCATGGACATGCTCATGGGCTTGTACTGGGCTTACATTCAAAGGTGTCAATAGCAAACCAAGCAAGAGTTTTTCAAGCCAAGTTTTGTTAAGCATTCTCAGGCCCTGTTTTGCAAGACCAGCCTTCATTAGCGTTTTATCGTTTTGAAGATTAAGGACTGGATAATGGCTATCCCTGCCATGACAAATGCCAGTATCATCATCTTAAAAGATTTTGGTTCTTCGTTTGAATCGGGTGTGGGAGTGGATGTCATGGCTAAAGCCTCTTATGGGAAACTCGAAAAACACCGCACTTCGACATGCTCAGTGCGAACGGTATTAAGCTAATTAGGTGGTTACGTTCGTGGTGAGCCTGTCGAACCATGAACGTAACCGGTTTTTCGAGGCTCCCTTACCAATTAGAGGGGACTCGTATCTTCTATGGGTAGTGTAGCATAGACTTTACGTGTTCTATTGTGCCAAGAATTAGGACAACCAATCCCGTGAGTTGTCTCCAAACACTAGGAAATAAGGATTCAGTAACGAGGGTTTGGTGTTGTAACGCAAGGCTTGCCCGTTCAAATCAATCACCCTGCCCCCGGCAGCTTCGACTACGCATTGGGCGGCTGCTGTATCCCATTCGGAAGTGGGTCCAAGGCGTGGGTAAAGATCGGCATCGCCCTCGGCCACTAGGCAAAATTTCAGTGAACTCCCCACCGATTTCATTTCGTGATTGCCCAATCGTGAAAGGTATTGCTTTACCTCAGGCGTTAAGTGCGACCGGCTACCGACGACGACTGGAATCTCTGCCGCCGGGGTGCGAACAGAAATTCTCTTCGCTTCCCCCCGGCCTTCCATTTTATAAGCGCCAGTTTCAGCAGTGGCATAATAACAAACCTCGGTAACGGGCGCATAAACCACCCCTAATACCGGCTTATGTTGATGGATCAAGGCAATATTGACGGTGAATTCGCCGTTGCGCTTGACAAACTCTTTAGTGCCGTCCAAAGGATCGATCAGCCAATAGGTTTCCCAAAGATTGCGTTGTTCAAAAGGAATTTCTGCCGATTCTTCGGAAAGCACGGGATAAGCCCCCGGTAGATTAATCAATCCCCTAGATATACACTCATGGGCTGCCAAGTCGGCAGCAGTCAATGGGGAATTGTCGGCTTTATAGTCCACCTGAAAATCTGCTGAATAAATGGCGAGTATCTTTTCTCCCGCTTCGATCGCTAGGTTGATGGTGGGTTCTAGTAGAACAGAAAGATTTTCAAACATTTTTACTCATTTTATAGGTAGTTTTTGACATGGACTACTTTTCCTTCCCTTAATGCCCTACCAACAACATGATTCAAAGAATCTTTGCGCACCTCGACTTCATCACGACTATAAAGCAGTAAATCTTTGGAAATTTCTATATTAGCCAAGGCTAGCCATAGCCGACCAGCTTCCTTTCGCCGACTGCGTTGGACTGTGAACGGCTCGCTTTCGATGATAAGCAAATCCACATCAGAATCAGGGCAAGCGTCTCCTCTTGCCCTTGATCCAAATAGAATAATCTGTTCCGGGTCGGCTTCGCGGACGATGATTTCCACCATTTCTTGCAGGAGTTGTTGTTCGGTTTGGGGCATGTCGATCATGGCAAATATTATGTTATGGATTTGCGTTTTTTTATTTCGTCAATAAACCGCTTGGCCCAAGGAGAAGCCTTCATAACTTTGTCGGGTGAGATCAAAGCCAATAGTTTGAAAGAATGTGGGCCTTTGCCATATTTCGCACTAGTCTTGCAATCTTTTGTCGCCTTATTTAAGGCTTTAAATACATCATCTTTGCAAATTTTCTCAATTGGTTGAACTAGTGTGTTATTGGCTTTGAAACCTTGCCCATAAAAATTGGATACCGCTTCCAAATCTGCAAAGAACCAACTTTCCATACATTGGACCATCAAATGGCAATCCTCATCATGGGCATGAGATGGTTTAATCCAATGATCCTGAACCTTCAAGTGCGCCCATGGCTCAAAATGATTGATTGTCGAGGTTTGCGACGAAAGAACTGGGCCTTCACTATCAACTAGTAATAGCGCATTTTTTCCTTGGGCCAATGCCATGCAGAAATCATTAAAGGCATTTTCCCGGCTACCACAGGGTATTAAGCGGGGTTTTCTATCCTTTAATCCAGCATTTTCAAAAAATTTAGAAAACGCTTCTCGCATATCAGTTCTTAGCTGATTGCAATCATTCCCACCACCTTCGGCATAAACCCGCACTTCGCTTTGTATAGGTTTTACCATCGAGTCCCTCCCAAATCGCCTCGCATCCACAATTGCCCTAGTCGATACTTTTCCAACCACGGTTTGAGTTCATCTGCGTCCAATCGTTGGATCGTTGCCCCTTCTTCCGTTTGTTCGCAGACCAATATAGATTCTGGAGTGTCGCTCAATGCATCAATCAATATCGGGGAATGGGTTGTCACAATCAATTGAGTTCGCTCTGATGCTTCTCGGAGTAAACGGGCTAAGGTTGGTAACATATCAGGGTGCAAACCTAATTCAGGTTCCTCAATACAAATTAACGGGGGTGGGTTTGGGTCGTAAAGTATGACTAGGAGAAACAGATAACGCAGAGTGCCATCGGAGAGTCGGGAAGCTGGGATGGGTCCATTAGCTTCTTGTAAAAATATTTGAACGTTCCCACTCTCAATAGAAGTGCCCATTTCTCTAATACCAGGATAGAGTATTTTCAAAGACTCCAACAATGCTTGATAATTATCGAAATCACGGCGTAAACTGTTGACTATTAAACCCAAGTTGGAACCGTTGGCAGTCAATGCATTGCTCGGAAGATCGGCTCGTGCATGTGAGCGTTGCAGAGAATAAGGCCCAAACTCCCATTCTCTGTAGAGTTTGATTTGACCAAGCCAATCGGCAACATCGGTAATCTCTTGATAAACTTCGCTGTCCCGCTTTTGAGCAAGAATGGAGACATCTGGCTTTAGAGATTCTGGCTTTAATTTTCTCAAATTCCAATTTATTCCGATCACGGGATTTCCATCCCTCCATTGATAATAAATTCCTTCATCAAAATCCGGCAACTTACTTTCTTCTTCCAATAATTCATCCGTCAACTGAAAGCGGCCCCCAATTTCATCGAAAGCTAATGCGTAGCGGAGTGATCCGCTTGAATAGTCAAGAATGGCTTCAAGCCTTGCAGGCTCAGATTTTCGACGAGGCACATGTCCGCGAAAGAGCCAATTTCTTACCCCGCCACCCGCTGCAACCGGGGGAGCTATTTGTTCCGGTGCCGCTTGTAATAAAGAGAATGCTTCTATGAAATTTGACTTGCCCGAACCGTTAGGCCCTATTAACACATTGAGCCTCCCTAGTTGTACAGCTTCAGTATTCGGGCCATAACTAAGGAAATTGGTCAGGTGCAAGCTTTTGACAGTAAATCTTTCAGGCTTGGCTTGTCTATAAAAAGTTGGCTGAGACAATGTCGCTACTGCCTTGCTCAACAACTCAGATGGAAGGTTATCATCAATTATATTCCAAAAGGAATCTATCATTTCTATGGAACCAAGACGAAAGTAATGCAGTACCCAATCTCGATGAATATATGGTCGCTCAGCGTCTAATTTGAAATTGCAAATAATATATTCATCTTGCCTAACAATTTTGGTTAATCGACCATGACGCACCAATAAATTTTTAGGATCGGATTCTATGTCAAGTACTATGAATAGCGTAGGAATATTCTCAAGGCGGTGCAAACCATCTTCTTGAGTAAGGTACTTTACGCCCCCACCTTGTGGCATGAACTGCTTACTATTCATACGAAAAATGTTATCTTCCAACTGATTATATTTTTCTAAGAAAATAATGTTAAACATATCAATAATTTCTTTCTAAGCTATCAACTAGGGTAAATTTCAGCATACCTAAACTCCCTCATCACCGCCCCCACCAACGTAATTGCCACCTCATAGGTTTTAACAGGTACGCCTAAATCCTTTAATTGGGTCACTTGCAAACCCGGATAGCCGCATGGATTGATAGAGGTAAAAGGGGTCAAGTCCATATCCACATTCAAACTCAAGCCGTGATAACTATATCCTTTGCGTATGCGCAATCCAAGCGATGCGATTTTTTTGCCATCTACATAAACGCCGGGGGCGTCGCGGCGGGCTTCGGATCGAATGCCATATTGAGATAAGGTGTTGATGACGGCGTTTTCCAAGCTGGTCACTAAGCTGCGGATGCCTATGCCAAGCCGGTTGAGGTCGAATAGGGTATAAGCGACTAGTTGACCGGGTCCGTGGTAGGTGACTTGACCGCCACGGTCGGATTCTACGATGGGAATAGTATCGACCCCCCTCTCCCTATATCCCTCTCCCTCATGGAGAGGGACTTGATCGTTTGAGGTCATTAAGATATGAGCCGGGTCACCATTGCGGCCCAAGGTATAGACCGGCGGATGTTCAACCAACCAAAGCTCGTCCACTGTCTCAGGGGTGCGTGTTTCGGTAAATTCACGCATGGCTGTCCACGTGTCCAGATAATCCCTAACCCCGAGATTTTTAAGGCGCAACTTCATTACAGCAAGAACATTGTCGCCAAGCCTAGGAAGATGAAAAACCCCATGCTATCGGTGATGGCGGTCAACAACACGCTGGTCCCCACGGCCGGGTCGAGCTTAAGATGATTGCGCACTAATGGAATCGCCAGCCCCATGGCGGCGGCAACCAATAGGTTGAGCATCATCGCCGTGGCCATGACCATCCCCAAATGAGCATCCCGATAAATGCCATAGGCCACCACGCCTATGAGCGAACCCCATACCAAGCCATTGAGGACGGCGATGCCCAGTTCTTTGGTGATGAGTTTGCGCACATTGGTTTGACTGATTAAACCTAGGGCCAAGGAACGGATAATCAAGGTGCTGGTTTGGGTGCCGGTGTTGCCGCCAATTCCGGCGACTATTGGCATTAAAGAGGCCAATGCCACAATTTGCTCTATGGTTCCTTCAAACAAACCAATGACGCGGGTGCTGACAAACGCGGTGATCAAGTTCATGCCCAACCAAAACCAGCGGTTTTTCAAGCTTTGCCAAATGCCGGAGAACAAATCCTCCTCTTCCAGCAAACCCGCTTGGTTGAGTATCTCGTCGTCCGATTCTTCGCGGATATAATCGACGATGGCATCGACGCAAATGCGCCCTTGCAAACGGTTGTTTTCATCCACCACGGGCGCGGTCAGCAGATCGTAGCGTTCAAAAGCGCGGGCCGCGTCGGCGGCTTCGTCATTGAGTTTGAAATGAACCATCTCCTTGGACATCAGTTCGGACACCAGTTCGTCCGGGTTGTTGATGACGAGACGTTTGAGCGACAACACACCCTTGAGGACATTTTGATTGTCCACCACAAATAATTTGTCGGTATGTTCAGGCAAATTGCCCCTTCGCCTCAGATAACGCAAGACCACGCCCAAGGTGATGTCGTCGCGTATGGTGACCATGCCGAAGTCCATCAAAGACGCCACTGTGTCATCCTCATGCGACAGCACTGATTCCAAACGGGCACGGTTCTTATCGTTCAGGGACTCTAAGAGTTCCTGCAAAACCTCTTCCGGCAGGTCGGGCGCCAAGTCGGCGATTTCGTCAGTGTCGAGTTGCTCGGTGGCAGACAGCAACTCGTCAGGGTCCATGTCGGAGATCAGCGTTTGCCGAACCGCGTCGGAAACGTCCAGCAGAATTTGCCCGTCCAACTCGGACTTGACCATGTTCCATATGACCAAACGTTGCCGTAACGGCAGGGCTTCCAAAATGTAAGCGATGTCGGCGGAATGGAGTTGGTCTAGCTTTTGTTTCAGTGCAACCTGATGTTGCTTATGCAACAAGGTTTCAACTAGGTCATGGCGAGGCATGTCTTGGTGTTGGAGGATAGCCTCCTCCAGTTTCTGCTTGTTCAGCAGTTCCATAACCTCATCCAAGTGCTGCTTGAGCAAATCTTCAGTGGGAGTGTTGTTTGCGTTAAGCTCTGCCATGATATGCGCCTAGATGGGTCAATGCTATGCGGTTTGAGTTCTGATGGGGTGACCTGATGGTCTGTTTAACCTAGTGCGTCCCCCCGTTTTCGTTTTGAATAAATAAACATTGGTTTTTACTTAAAACTTATAAGGCCATCATGACGTCGGGGCTTGAAGTCAAGTCCCGGTAAATGGCATCCAGTTGCACTTGGGATTGCGCCTGAACATTCACGGTCACGGCAATGTATTTGCCACCTCCGCTCAGTCTGCTGGACAGCGCATCTTCTGTAATTTCCGGTGCGTGGTCTCGCACTATATCTAATACTTTGGTTTCCAAGCCCGGTTGATTCAAACCAAAAATTTTAATTGGAAAGTCGCAAGGGAACTCTAGCAATGTTGCTTTCTCTTCACTCATAAGCCTTTCCGCAACAATTCTTTACGTTCTTGGTACAGCGCATTCATTCTTATCCATAATGGTCCGGGTTGTCCCTTGCCGATCTGCTGTCCATCCAATTCGATGACAGGTAGCACCTCGCGAGTCGAACTAGTCAACCAAACTTCCTCGGCGCTGCGCAGTTCTTCCAGCAATACCTTGCGCTGTTCAAGTACGATGCCATTGGCTTGAGCAATTTCGACGACCAGATCCCTAGTGATACCGGGCAGAATATCGTTGTCTTTGGGTGGTGTCAGCAAGATGCCATTGACCAACACAAACAAATTACTGGTTGCGCCTTCAAGGGCAAATCCATCTCGATGCATAATGGCTTCAACACAGCCTTCTTCCACTGCTTGTTGCTTCTGCAAGACATTTGCCAGCAAGGTGATAGCCTTGATATGGCACCATTGCCAGCGGATATCGGGTACAGTGATGGCTTTGACACCCGAGGCCGGAATTGGCGCTATGGCTGTACACATCGTAAAGACCGTGGGGGCAACGCCTTTGGGAAATGCATGATCTCGCTTAGTGCCAGCTCCCCGTGTAATCTGCAAATAAATCTGCTGGTCTTCCACGCCTTGAATGAGCCGACTGAACATTTCACCCCATGCTTCTGTGGACAGGGGTTGTTCCATACGGATGCCAGCAAGACTATTGCTCAACCGTTCCAAATGTTCAGCCAACCGGAAAGGCTTCCCACCATATACAGGGATCACTTCATAGACACCATCGCCAAACAGAAACCCTCGGTCTAGCACCGAGACTTTGGCTTGATTCAAAGGCAAATATTCGCCATTGAGATAAACGATCAAGTCTTGATTGACCATGTTGCCTATTTTTTGAACATCAGTTGTATCGAATCAAAGGCACGGCGAAATAAGCCGCCTTCGGGTATCGGTTTCAAAGAAACCAGATCGGCCTGTGCGATCATCTGATCATTTAGCGCAACTTTAATGGACCCCAATTTGTCATTTTGGTTCACAGGAGCGACCGTGGAGTTATTCACTTCCATGGACGCCTTCAGACTTTGATATTGGCCACGGGGGAATGTGACATAAAAATCCCTCAACAAGCCGACTTCTGCCATGGACACCTCGCCCTTCCATACGCGGGCTTCCGTCAATTTTTCGTTGGCTTTGTAAAGCAACTTAGTTTCGTAGAAATGAAAACCATAATTTAGCAATGACTGGTTGGCTTGCGCACGTTCCTTATCGCTTTTGGTGCCCAACACCACGGAAACCAATCTCATGCCATCACGCAATGCAGAGGTTACCAAGCAATAACCCGCCCCGTCAGTGTGTCCCGTTTTAACACCGTCTACGGTGGAGTCAATCCAAAGCAGCCTATTGCGGTTGGTTTGTTTGATTCCATTAAATAAAAATTCTTTGATCGAATGCCATTTGTAATATTCGGGAAACTCGTCAATCAATGCATTGGTCAGAATTAACAAGTCTCGTGCCGTCGTGTAATGTTCGGGTTCGGGAAGTCCCATGCTGTTTTTATAATGGGTATTCTTCATGCCCAAGCGCTCGGCATTTTGGTTCATGATTTGAGCGAATACAGCTTCATCTCCCGCCACTTGTTCAGCCAAAGCCACACTGGCATCGTTACCTGATTGGACGATCATCCCTTTTAGCAGGTTTTCCACTGAAATCTGCGCCCCCACCTGCGCGAACATGCGTGAGCCTTCAGTACGCCATGCCTTTTCACTGACGGTGACCATAGTATCTAGCTTTAAACTCCCTTTAGCCAATTCACGAAACACCACATAAGCCGTCATGATCTTAGTCAAGCTGGCAGGCTCTAAGTGCTGGTCTGCGTTGCTTTCAGCCAATACGCGCCCGCTATTGTGGTCAGCCATGATATACCCCTTGGCTGCCAACTCCGGTGGTGCGGGAATCTGTATGGGATCAACGGCGGACGCCGGGCGTACAAAGGCAAACAGTAAAAAAAACAGACAGAGAAAACTGAATCGCATCCGATAAGACCTCATTAGGTTAACCATCTCATTCATCATGAATTGCAAAAATGTTGATTATTGTACCATGGCGGAAAGGGCTAGGCTTGGTTTGATAGGGTGCTTCCAGCAATTCACCGTTTTTTCAATCTCAAGCAATTTCATTGGGATTCCAGAGGCGGCAGAAGTTTGCGGTGGGTTTGGATGGACATCAAAATGCCGAATCCAGCCAGCAAGGTGACCATTGAAGTTCCGCCGTAACTTATCATCGGCAGTGGGACGCCGACCACAGGCAATATGCCGATGACCATTCCGATGTTGACAAAGACATAGACAAAGAAAGTCACCGTCAACGCCCCACTCAATAGCCTGCTGAACTTGTCTTGGGCCTGAACCACAATGTAAAAACAGCGCGCCATGATGAACAAATAAATCGCCAATAAGCTTGCACATCCCAGCAAGCCAAACTCCTCGGCCAGCACAGCGAAAACAAAATCCGTGGAGGGTTCTGGCAAAAAGTCCAAGTGGGATTGAGTGCCATGCAGCCAACCCTTTCCGTAGATGCCGCCAGAGCCAATGGCGATTTTCGATTGAATGATGTGATAACCCCGCCCCAAGGCATCTGACTCAGGATTCAAGAACATCAGCACCCTGTCCCGCTGATAGCCGTGCATGAAATGCCATAGCACAGGCATCATACTGCCGCCAAGCACTACCAATGCCAAAATATAATTCCAGCCCAATCCTGCCAAGAAAAGTACCGCCCAACCTGCGGCAAACACCAGCAAAGCAGTACCCAAATCGGGTTGCTTGGCGATCATTAGGGTAGGCACGATAATCAGCGTACCCGCCACTAGGACGTGCCGAAGCGCGGGAGGCATGGGCTGCGAGGCCAAAAACCAAGCAATCATCATCGGCATGGTCAGCTTGACCATTTCGGAAGGCTGAAAACGCACCACACCCAAATTTAACCATCGAGTCGCCCCCAGGGATGTTTCGCCGATAATCAGCACGGCGGCAAGCAACACGACTCCGAACAGATAAAGCACAGGGGCATAGAGGCGAAGATGGCGGGGATGGATTTGGGCGATGACCACCATAATGCCCAAGGCCAGAGCCAGTCGCCCCGCCTGCCGAAACACCATCTCTATTTTCTGCCCCCCCGCACTGTATAGGACGACAAACGCCACTGTGGACAGTAACAACAATCCGATCAGCAACGGCATGTCCACATGCAAACGTTGTGACCATGACCGGCCCGCCTTAGGTTCATACAGTGGGATTTCCTCCAAAAGAGGATCGCTGCTCATAGCCTCAATGACCTTTCATATAATATTGGATGACATTTCTGGCAATGGGTGCTGCAACCGAACCTCCATGCCCACCATTTTCAACAATGACGGCTATGGCTATGCGAGGGGCCTCGGCTGGGGCAAAGGCGATAAACCATGCGTGATCTTTGAGTTGCGCCTTGACGCGCATACTCTTATAGCTTTGGCCTTGGCCGACGGAGAAGACTTGGGCCGTTCCGGTTTTACCTGCAATATGGTAGTTTAACCCGCCGCCAATACCCTTGGCCGTGCCACGTCCACTATGAACCACATCCACCATCGCATCCACCACAGCACGCCAATAAACCGGTGGAATCGGGATGTTTTCTGTCTTTTGCAAAGGAAATGGATTTTCGGTGTCAGGTGGCGCTTTCATATGATCCACAACCCGCGGTACTATCACACGACCCTTGTTGGCTAGAATGGCGGTCGCCCTTGCCAATTGCAATGGCGTGGCTTGCACGTATCCTTGTCCAATTCCTGCAATTAAACTTTCACCGGGAAACCAAGCTGACTTGCGGGCCTTTTGCTTCCATTCGGTTGAAGGATAAATACCGGCTTTTTCACCATCCATATCGACTCCGGTTTTTTCACCAAAACCGAATTTCCTCATATATTGGTTCATGCGATCAACCCCCAGACGCAAAGCAAGCTGGTAAAAATAAACGTCGCACGATTGGGTGATGGCAAGGCGCAAATCCACGCTCCCATGACCGGATTTTTTCCAATCCCGGTAACGGTGGTCGCTACCGGGTAAACGGAAAAATCCGGGACACCCAACCCGCTTGCCCAGTGTGATTTGGCCAAATTCCAAACCCGCCAGAGCCATGAAGGGTTTTACTGTGGAACCAGGCGGGTAAATGCCGCGCAAAACCCGATTATACAGTGGGCGGTCCGGGGAGTTTTGCAAGACGGCAAATTGATCCCGGCTGATGCCTTGTACGAATGGATTGGGATCAAAACTGGGATTGCTCGCCATGGCTAGAATATGGCCCGTGGCAGGCTCGATGGCCACCACCGCCCCACGATACTCGCGCAAGGCATCTTGGGCGATTTTTTGCATTCTGATGTCAATGCTCAAATACAGATCGGCACCTGCTTGAGGCTCGGTTCGACCCAACACGCTGATTGACCGTCCTTGCACATTGGTTTCCATTTCCTCGTACCCGGCTTTACCATGCAGGACATCTTCATATGCCTTCTCCACACCGCTTTTACCAATGTGATAGGTTCCGCTATAAATCGAAGGGTCAAGTTTCTGCAACTCCGCCTCGCTGATGCGCCCAACATAACCGACCACATGGGCGGTCAACTCACCGTAGGGGTAGGTTCGCAGCATGCGCCTTTGCACCTCGACACCGGGAAAATGTGGCATCCTCACCGAGAACAAGGCGATTTCTTCCTCGCTAAGCTGGATGCGCAGGGGTATCGCCTCAAACCCTTTATGCCGTCTTCGCAAGGTATTGAAACGATCAATTTCATCGTCGCTTAGGTTCAGGAGTGATTTCAATTCTGACAGAGTTGTGTCAATATCGGGGACACGATCCAAGAAAACCTCAAGGCTATAAGTGGGGTAATTGTTTGCCAACACCTCTCCGTTACGGTCAATGATCATCCCCCGGGTAGGAGGCAAGGGTGAGATTTTGACTCGGTTGTCTTGCGCCAAACTGGAATAATGAGAATGTCCGACCACTTGCAAATAAATCAAGCGAACCAATAACCCTACCGTGGCTATATTGATGAATAGCACACAGGCGACGATGCGGTTGAGAAACACCTTGTTCTCAAAGAATCGGTCCTTCTCATTAAAATCAAGATTCATCATGCCGCATGTATCGGTTTGTCAGTAAGTCAGGCAATTGGAAGCCTGTCACCCTTGCTTAGGATGATCAGACAATGTGGTAAGTCCTGCGCACCCACCGAAGCACTTTCAAAATGAAAGGCCAAACCAGTGCGCCGATAAATGAAGGTAGCCAGTCAATAAAACCTAAAGAATTGGATGACTTGATATTCTGCGCCCAAAATACCAACACTTGGTTGACCAATAACAGTAATAAAACCCCAAGCACCTGCTGATAAAGCGAGTAAGACCTTAAGCGGGTGTGCAACTTGACACAGACAAATACAACCACGGAATAAGCCAAAGCATGTTGGCCTAAAAGCCTACCGGTCAATACATCACTCAACAAACCCATCACCCATGCGTATCCTATCCCCACCCTTTCTGGAATAGCGATGGCCCAATAAATCAAAAATAATAATACCCAGTCGGGATTATAGACAAACAATTCCATAGGCAATGGAACTATCCGCAAAACCATGGCTACCAGTAGGCTCGCTAGCACCACCAAACGAGTGGTTGAATTATTTTGCCGCATGGCTTCCAGCGCTTTCCTTGGGTATCGAGCCTAGATCCGGCACACGGGGTATTGGGTCCGGTTTGTTCCAAACCAATAACAACTCTCGGTTAAGATCCAGCTTTGCCACGGGGGCTGCGGCAAATTTAGCGAAAGCGTTATCGGTTCCACTGACTGCAACCACTGTAGCCACAGGATAACCTTGAGGGAATACGCCTCCCAACCCAGAGGTCACCAGTAAATCTCCCGCTTGAATATCGGCGTTACTGCTCAAAAAAGGCAGGCTAAGCCTATCTACTTGCCCAGTGCCTTGGGCAATCGTCCGCAATCCGTTGCGGTTGACCTGTACGGGGATGGCGTGGTTTGGGTCAGTGATGAGAATGATCTCTGAACTTAGACTGTTGACTCGCAGCACTTGACCCACCACGCCGTGGGCATCCATCACCAATTGACCGGGATAGACACCGAAACGGCTCCCCTTGTTGACAACCACGACCTGTTCATAGGGAACCAAGTTGACAGCCAACAATTCGGCAATCATGACTTGTTCCCCAAGCTTGAATGAAGTGTCCAACAGCCCCCTCAGACGCAGATTTTCTTGCTCCAATGCGGCAAACTTTGTAAGCTTGGCGCTTTGCAACAATTGCTCCCTACGCAATTCTTCGTTTTCCGCCAGCAGTTCGATGCGGGATGAAAACGTTTCACCGAATTTTCTGACGGCCTGCGTCGGCGAACTGACCAACTGCTGCAAAGGATAGACGACCGATGCCAGCATCTCACGAAATGGATTCAGCAGGGCTTGCTGCTCACAGGCAAGCAACACCAGTGACGCAAACACAAAGACTATCAAGCCGATGTTTGGCGAAGGGCGTTTAGTGAATAAAGGCTTCATCAGCAACCACTCATCGAATGACCCGCTTAGACGGATTTCCCAAAACTAGCCTATTCGAGTGAAAAGGGGGCCGAGCCTTTTTCGTCCAGCAACTCCAACACTTTCCCGCCGCCTCGCGCCACACAGGTGAGCGGGTCTTCGGCGATCAACACCGGCAAGCCAGTCTCTTCGGCAATCAAGCGGTCAATGTCCTTTAGTAACGCCCCACCGCCTGTCAGAATGATCCCCCCTTCCGCCACGTCTGCCCCCAAATCAGGCGGGGTCTGTTCCAACGCCAGCTTGACTGCTTGCACAATGCCTGCCAAAGGCTCTTGCAAGGCTTCAAGAATTTCGTTGCTATTCAATACAAAGCTGCGCGGAACTCCCTCCGACAGATTGCGCCCCCTCACTTCGATTTCCATGACTTCACTGCCGGGATAAGCCGTACCAATCGTGTGCTTGATGCGCTCAGCCGTCGCCTCGCCTATCAAAGTGCCAAAATTGCGCCGCACATAATTCATAATGGCTTCGTCCAAACGGTCACCGCCGATGCGGACAGAAGCGGAATAGACAATGCCGTTCAACGAAATCACCGCCACTTCCGATGTGCCGCCTCCGATGTCTATCACCATCGAACCCCGTGGTTCGTCAACAGGCAAACCTGCACCGATGCCTGCCGCCATAGGTTCCTCAATCAAATACACCTCGCGGGCACCCGCGCTTGCCGCCGATTCCTTGATCGCACGTCGCTCGACTTGAGTTGATCCGCAAGGGACGCAGATCAGTACACGGGGACTCGGCGTGAACAGCCTGGATTCACCCTTATGCACTTTCTCAATGAAATACTTGAGCATTTTCTCGGTGACGGTGAAATCAGCGATGACACCGTCTTTCAACGGACGGACGGCGGTGATATTGCCCGGCGTCCTGCCTAGCATGGATTTGGCCGCCGCCCCGACAGCAGCCACGACCCGTGTACCCCTAGCCTTGTCCTCGCGAATCGCGACAACTGAAGGCTCGTTTAAAACGATACCATGCCCACGGATATAAATCAGTGTATTGGCCGTGCCCAAGTCAATGGACATGTCATTGGAAAAAAACCCGCGGAGGCGTTTGAACATGTGTTGAATCCCGTAAAAATTGTTTTAATTTAACAAGTGGGTGGGTGTTAGGGCAAGATGGGTTATGATATTTCTATTATGAATTGAACATTATGGGGAAGAAAAATGTCCTTAACTACCGCAGAGGTCAACAAAATAGCTTGGCTCGGACGCATCGCCATTGATGAAGACAAAATCGAGGCTTATGCACGGGATCTGTCTGGAATCCTCGACTTTGTCGAGCAAATGAGCGCATTGGACACCAGCGCCGTCGCCCCCATGGCCCATCCCATGGATCAAGCGCAACGACTGCGCACCGACCAAGTCACCGAAACCGACCAGCGCGATTTATTTCAAGCTCACGCACCCTTGGTTGAAGCAGGCTTGTATCTGGTACCAAAAGTCATTGAATAAATAATTGAAAAACCTAAGCTTGAGACCTAGAAGATGCACAATAAGACCATAGCCGAACTTGCCCAAGGACTGCAACAGAAGCAGTTTAGCAGCCTTGAGTTGACGAATCATTTTTTAAACAGAATACAAGAACATAATAAACAATTAAATGCTTTCGTCACGGTGACCGACGAATTGGCTTTGGCGCAAGCCAAACTGGCTGACGCTCGGATCGCGGCAGGGGATAGTACACTGCTCACTGGCGTACCGATTGCGCAAAAAGATATTTTCTGCACACTTGGGGTGCGCACCAGTTGCGGATCGAAAATGCTGGACAATTTTATTGCCCCTTACAACGCCACTGTCGTCGAACGCTTCAACCAAGCCGGCGCGATCATGTTGGGCAAGCTTAACATGGATGAGTTCGCCATGGGGTCCTCCAATGAAACCAGCTATTACGGCCCGGTCAAAAATCCGTGGAATGTCGGAACCGTACCCGGCGGTTCATCGGGTGGTTCTGCGGCGGCTGTGGCATCCCGCTTGACCCCCGGCGCAACCGGAAC
>CAIWDB010000033.1 GCA_903911305.1 uncultured Methylococcaceae bacterium
CACGAGGAATCTTCCTTAATTCCTTTTCAGCAGACCGTTTCCAGATTAGCCTATAAGATGCCATCTTGTTTTAAACTAGCCATCAAATCTTCATGGGTTAAGGTGGGTTCGTCTCGCCTTTCGGCTATCGCTGCCAAATCCTCAATGTCTTCAAGGAGTTCTTCATATTCTTCCATTGGGATGACTACAGAAACCCGTTTGCCTAGTGCATCGGTAATAAAATAAGGATGAAGATTGTCAGAATTTATCATAAGGGGACCATTTCAGCTAATAAAGTTTCTGGGGCTATATCCTGCTCATTGGGCCATGTCACAGCACCCAATAGAATGCCAACTTGATTAAAGTAATACACATTCTTTAGCTCATTAAACACTCCGCGATCCAGAAACGATTATCGCCTTCCAGAAACCAAATAAGAGCATGAGTGTTCAGCAACAAGTTCACGACATATATTCCTCAAAATCTTCCAATGGAGCATCAAAATCATCTGCCATTTTAAAAGTGCCTTTGGCACAGCCAAATTTTGGGATTTTTTTTAAGGCTTCGGTAGGTATAGCGTTCTGCTTAGTCAACAGATAATCCAAAAAAAACAAGAGTTCTTGTTTAACTGGTTCCGAGTTCAACTGTTGGATTTTCGAGGCAATGAGTTTTTCGTTCATTTTTACCTACCGCTTTGCTTGTTTCTTTGATACTTTGGACAGCCATAAAGTCATTAGTCTCCCTTATGATTATATGACATTATTAAACGTTGCGCCTTTGCGTCGTTGCGTGAGACTTCTTTTGGCTTTACTTTTCATCTGACTTTGTTCCTTGAATGAAGCCTTTTGCCTCACGCAAAGGCGCAACGACGCAACGACACAACGCTAAGAGCAAAGCCTAGGCGAATAACCTGTAATGCAAAAACTTTCGAGGTATCTTGAACCTAGTTGTATAGGTTATATCGTAGGGTTTTCGTTTGCCTACCGATTACCTCGGTTCATAACTTGTCTACCTTGCCTTTTCCCATTCGGTACAATACGCGGCAAGCCGCTATTGTTCGTTATCATTTTTTTGCACGAGCAGTGTCTGGAATAAATATTACTTGTTCAATTTCTTTAATTTTCAAATTGAAGAAATCATGTCCATTAGGGGCTTCACCCCCTAAAGCCCACATGAATAACTCTGCACCAGAAAAACTAGGTTCTATATATACCCACCCTTCATTAGCATCACTAAATTTATTTTTGAAGATTCATGAAGCTTTAATAAGGAATAATATATGGCAAAATGCACACGAATTTGAATTGTTGACATTGCTTTAACTTTAGATATATATGGAAGACATAGATCATCTTTACCATTTGGAACACGCGATCCAGCTAATAAACCTCCGTAATATTCAGCGGCTAATTCATCTTCACAGAATCGACCATCATCAATAATATGCTTAAGAACTCTTGGATTTACTGAGCCTGATTGTTCCATACGATCTCCAAGTTTCTGTGTGGCTTTTTGAAAGATCGAATCTAAGTTAATATTGCACTTCCTGACGAATCCAGAAACTTCACCTCCAATATAATCTGCGGTAGGACCTAGTAATTTTGTCAAAATATCTTTAGAACCTAGTATTGCTAAACCTGCCCCAATAGCAGCTTCTGGATCAGTCATTTTTTTCCTCATAGATTAAAAAGTTGAAGTAGTTTAGTGCGCACATCGCGCACACTAGCATTTCGCCACAAGATACCTTAACTATTGCCGCCACCAACTCGTCCCTCAAGTTTTCATGATGGTGTCATAAGGCTTCGAGTCGCTATCCTAAGCTTAACCGAACACAGCACAACCGGCAATAAAAGCCAAGTTAGAATAATTGAAATACGTTGATTTGTTGATTTCTTGCCAATAGACATATTCTTCCCATGTTTCATCCGTAAAGAGCAGATTCATTCTTTTATCAATTCCCGTTGCGTTAATTTCCCACTACGGGCGGCTGCCAGAGACCGCAGCAATCTCTCCGCATTGGCAGGGGTTGATAGCAGATATTGGGTTTCTTGCCAAGCATTGAAATCTTCCAATGACATCACCACCACATGGTTATGATCGGCCCGATTGATAATATAAGGTTCATGATCTTGGCAGATTTTTTAACATAAACTGTCAAACTGTTTTTGGACATCTTCAAATAATACGCTTTGCATAATTATCTCCTACAGCGTTTTCAATACCAAATAGTTACTTAATAATGAATATATGCAACATGTAGGAGCGGGCCACGCCCGCGATAAATAGCCTATTTTTGAAGACTTGGCCCAAACAATCGCGGGCATGGCCCGCTCCTACGGATCAAA
>CAIWDB010000034.1 GCA_903911305.1 uncultured Methylococcaceae bacterium
CTGATTAAGGTTAGCGGGGTTGGGGCAAAATTGGCTTTAGGGGTGCTGTCCGGGTTAAGCGTGGATGAATTTCATCGTTGCATCCAATCGGGCAATTCCGCCGTGTTAGTCAAATTACCCGGTATCGGCAAAAAAACCGCCGAAAGGCTGGTGATTGAAATGCGCGACCGCTTACCAGAGACTGACGGTAATTCTGTTGTGGTTGTCGGTGCTGGCGGGGTTTCAGTATTAAGAGAGGAAAGCCCGGTCGCCGATGCCGTCAGCGCCTTAGTCGCATTAGGGTTCAGGCCGCAAGATGCCAATACGATGGTGCGGGGGATTCCTGCCGAGGGAAAAAGCAGCGAGGATTTGATTAGGTTGGCGTTGCAGGGGAAGAAGTGAATAATAAAATGTATACCGTTTCAAATAACATTAATACGAAGCTAGTTGTAATTGTTCTTTGTGTCATAATTTTGATCGTCGTAGGCTCTTATTTTTTTAATTTTGATTTGAAATTACTGATAAACGGTGATCGGCAAGGTTTTTTGTACAATTTATCTGACAATAATACGGATTGGGGAACTTTTGGTGATTACATTGGAGGAATATTAAACCCTGTCATTGCTGCATTTGCATTTTATTTAATCGCCAAGACCTATGAGTTGCAAAAAATCGAGCTGGAATCAACAAGAAAGTTGTTGGAGGTATCAACCAATGCTCAGAAAGATCAAATTAATTTAGCTGCTTTGACTGCGTTAGTCAATTCTAATCTAACTAGGATTCAGTTGCTAAAATTAAAGCAAAACTTATTTTTGAATGATATTCTAGAAAGTGGCAAAAAAACCGATCTTATTCAGTTGCCTTTTGACACTGATTCGGTAGAAAACATACTTGCTAAGGCAAAGGAGATATTTATAAATGAAAAACCTCGTATACAAAGTTTGGTAGAAAACTATATTAAAATTGAGTATGAAACAAAAAAAATGAATGATGAAAATGTTGTTTACGAGAAACAGATAAAAGATTATTGCAATGAAACAGAACCCCGCAGGGGTTCAAGCCATTAGCCGGGGGTTGAGCGTAGCGACACCCCCGGAAAATGTAGATATTAATATTCGACCCCGGAGGGGTCGTACAAATCTATGCATAACATACAGCAAACCATATCGTTCTACAAATGCACGAATAACAAGCGATGTTCGATGTTTTCACGGATTTAATTGATTACTTGAAAGATGCATATTTTTACTAAAACCCTGAGCATAATCAACCATAATCCCTACGCTCCATCCGGGGTCGATGACCTTTTTGATGCCATCCGGGGGTAGAGTAAAGCGACACCCCCGGATTACATGAAAATAAACCTCCGACCCCAAAGGGGTCGTAGAAATCTCAATTTAATCAAACGCTAATCCATGGGATCAACCTACCTAAGCTTGCATTATCACATCGTTTTCGGCACGAAAAACCGCGCTCCATTCATTGACGAAAATTGGCGTGATCGACTACATGAATATCTAGGCGGGACTATTCGAGGGTTGGGCGGGGTTCCAGAACGCATAGACGGAACAGTGGATCATGTACATCTATTGATTTCCCTGAAAGCCACTCATCGCCTTGCGGATGTCATGCGAGAATTGAAAAAGGCTTCTTCGGTTTGGGTCCATGAAACTATTGAAGAAAAACGATTTGCATGGCAGGAAGGCTATGCGGCCTTTTCTGTGAGCGCAACTGCACTCAATGCAGTTAGGCATTATATTAGTAATCAGGAAGAGCATCATCGTGTAAAATCATTCAATGAGGAATTTATTGAAATGCTGAATAAAGCGGGTGTTGAATACAACCCTGACTATTTATAATTTTGACTGCTGCGACCCCGCCGGGGTCGGACTTCTGTTTTTATCTCTATCCGGGGGTGTCGCTACGCTCAACCCCCGGCTAATAGCTGGCAACCCTTCGGGTTGTAAAACACAAGCATCCGCGAAAGGCACTTTGAACCAAACCATGACCGATAACCGCCTCGCCTCTTTCACCCTCGTCGGGGCGACCACTCGCGCCGGTTTGTTGACTTCGCCGCCGCGGGATCGCTTCGGCATCGTATCAAGAATCTCAAGTCGAAATGATGTTGCAAGGTGTGACTGACTTCATGACAAGGAACGCTGCTTAAGTGTATTTAACGAGGTAATATAAATGCAAGCGATACCCTATACCATTGCTCAAAATCATTTGGAACACACTCTCAGCCAAGTTTGTGAAAACCATGAACCAGTTATCATTACCCGTGAGGCCGAAAAATCAGTTGTAATCATTTCGTTGGAAGACTTCAGTGCCTTGGAAGAAACCGCCTACCTAATGAGCAGTCCAACCAATGCTAAACGTCTTCTTGAATCCATTGCTGAACTAGATGCTGGACATGGAATTGAAAGGGAATTATTTGAGTGAAGCTGATCTTCTCGGAAAAAGCATGGGATGAATACCTCTATTGGCAAAAGAATGACCAGAAAATACTGGAGCGCGTCAATCAGCTTCTGCGAGAAATTCAGCGTACCCCTTATTCAGGAATTGGCAAACCCGAACCACTGAAATATGCTTTCACTGGATATTGGTCTCGCCGGATCACCAACGAACATAGGCTTGTCTACAAAATACAAGATGATGCTGTATTGATTGCACAACTTCGTTTTCACTACGCAAACTCATGACCGATAACCGCCTCATCACCCCCATCGAAGGCAACGAAGACGAAGCCGTGGACCGCGCCATCAGGCCCAAACGCTTGAAGGATTACATCGGCCAAAAAGCCATGCGCGAGCAAATGGGCATTTTCATCAAAGCCGCCCGAGGCCGTAGCGAACCCTTGGACCATGTGCTGATCTTCGGCCCACCGGGCTTGGGCAAAACTACGCTGGCCCATATCGTCGCCAACGAAATGGGGGTGAACATCCGCCAAACTTCCGGGCCGGTGATCGAAAAGGCCGGCGACCTCGCCGCCATCCTGACCAACTTGGAAAAGGGCGATGTTTTGTTCATCGACGAAATCCACCGCCTCAGCCCGGTCGTGGAGGAAATCCTTTATCCGGCAATGGAAGACTATCAGATCGACATCATGATCGGCGAAGGTCCGGCTGCGCGGTCCATCAAACTCGACCTCGCCTCGTTTACCTTGGTTGGTGCGACCACCCGTGCAGGATTACTCACTTCGCCGTTAAGGGATCGGTTTGGCATTGTCCACCGTTTGGAGTTTTACACCGTTGATGAATTGTGCCAAATCGTCAACCGCTCCGCCCGTTTGTTGAACATGAGCATGAGCGCGGAAGGGGCTAGGGAAATCGCCCGCCGCTCTCGCGGCACGCCCCGCATTGCCAATCGGCTATTGCGCCGAGTGCGTGACTTTGCCCAAGTCATGGGTGACGGGTCGGTGACGGAGGAAATCGCCAATCAAGCCTTGGAAATGCTGAATATAGACCGCCACGGCTTCGATCAATTGGATCGCAAGCTATTATTGACCATGATCGAAAAATTTGGCGGCGGGCCGGTGGGCTTGGACAACATCGCCGCCGCCATCGGCGAAGACCGGGGGGCCATCGAAGACGTGTTGGAGCCTTACCTTATCCAGCAAGGTTTCATCATGCGCACCCCACGCGGGCGAGTGGCGACGAAAGCCGCCTATTTGCACTTGGGGCTAGAACCGCCCAAGATGACCGGGGTGAATGAGGAATTGTTTTAAACAACCAAGTTCGCTGCGTTTCATTAGTTCATGATAAAACGACTACGCATAATCCAACACGATTTCCGCCCCTTTCAGATATTCGGTTTCTTGCTCCAAGTCGGCGGCAGTCAGCGGATGGTCTTGGAGCCAGTTTTTTGGGAAGCGCAGAATGAGCTTATTGTCGGCCATTGCCAAGGTGACGGGTGGCAATGCGGTGGGTTGACGGCTACGGTGGAGCAATACCGACAGTCGAAACAGCAAAGTCATCGGAAATGCGGCCATGTCCCAAGGTTTCACCAATTCTTTAAATGTCTTTGCAATCAGTTTGCGCCGGTGAAATCGCACCAAGGTGGCCAGTAGTTTTTGATCTTGGCGGGAAAAACCGGGCAAATCGCCGTTCTCAATGATATAAGCACCGTGCCTGTGATAATTACTATGGGCAATGTCGATGCCTATTTCATGCAATCCCGCCGCCCAGTTTAGCCAAGGTTCGGCATCCTCACGCGCAACCCCTCCGACCGGTAGCACTTGCCGGGAGAAATCCTCCAAGGTTTGCCAAACTCGGCTTGCTTGCTCTTGATCCACATGGAACCGGGTCGCGAGGGCTGCCACGGTGCGGTCGCGGACATCCTCGTGGTTGATACGGCCTAGCAAGTCATAGATCAAGCCTTCGCGCAAGGCCCCATCGGCCACTTTCATTTTCGGGATTTGCAAACTCTTGAAGCTGGCGTAAATAATGGCGACGCCACCGGGCAATATTGGCTTACGGTCATTGGATAGTTCGCTTAATTGCAATTTGTCGCTATGCCCAGCGTCATACATGAACTCTATCAATTGATTTAGCCCCTCCATGGTAATCCCTTCTTTACTCCAGCCATTGCTGACCAGAAGCTTCTCCACGGTGCGCATAGTCCCAGATGCGCCGATGGCCTGCTCCCATGCGCCATGACGAAATGCATTTTCAAACGGCTCCAATTCGGCTTGTGCGGCGATGACGGCACGCTTGAAGCGCTTAGGCGTGATCTTCCCATCATTGAAGTGGTTCAAACTCATCGACACGCAGCCCATGCGCAGACTTTCTTTCTGTAGAGGCGTTTTATCCAAACCAATGATGTACTCAGTGCTGCCCCCCCCGATGTCGATGACCAATCGGCGCTTTCCGTCATTAGTCAGGCTGTTGGCAACACCCTGATAAATCAGGCGGGCTTCTTCAATACCGGCAATGATTTCAATCGGATGCCCCAGCGCCTGCTCCGCTTTGACGAGAAACTGTTCCGAATTGCGGGCGACACGCAAGGTGTTGGTTCCGACGGCGCGAACACTGCCCGGCGGCATGTCTCGAAGCCGCTGTCCAAAGCGTTGCAAGCAGTCAAGTGCCTTGCGTTGCGCATCTTCCGTTAGGAAACGGTCCGGGGTCAGTCCTGCGGCAAGCCGCACCATTTCCCTTAGCCGGTCAACAACGGCGAGTTCCCCTCGGCGCAAGCTGGCAACGATCATGTGGAAACTATTGGAACCAAGATCAATGGCGGCGACTAGCTCTGGCGTGGATGGTTTCGACACGGTCGTATCCTTAATGGGTTAGTGTAAATTTGTGGCTTTGAATTCTGGTAAAATCTCAGAACACACAAGCCGAAAGTTCGGTCCTTAGGAAAAATCAAAGCTTAAGCTCGCCGGAAAAAGACCGAAATAGGCTATCTATCCGCAGCCTGTCCCCAATCACGATTGGGGGAAGTGATTAGCTTAACTAAGAACCCGCATATTTTAACGACTTCAACCCAAATAGTCCTAGCGAATGAAAGCCCTGTCCATAAATGATTTGAGAAAAGTCTATAAAAATGGTTTCGAAGCATTGAAAGGCATCCATCTTGACGTGGAGGAAGGTGATTTTTTCGCCCTGCTTGGGCCTAATGGTGCGGGAAAATCCACCACTATCGGCATCATTTCGTCCTTAGTGACCAAGACATCAGGAAAAGTGACGGTTTTCGGCCATGATTTGGACAGCAATCCCGACGCGGTCAAACGATCCATCGGTTTAGTGCCGCAGGAAGTCAATTTCAATCAATTTGAAAAAGCCTGTCAGATCGTCGCCAATCAAGCCGGTTATTATGGCATACCCCGCAAGCAGGCCATCAAGCGAGCGGAAGAGTGTTTGGATGTTTTGGGCTTGGGGGACAAGCGCAATGAAACCGCCCGCCAGCTATCGGGCGGCATGAAGCGGCGATTGATGATTGCCCGCGCACTAGCCCATTCACCACGCCTGTTGATTTTGGACGAACCGACGGCGGGTGTGGACATAGAAATTCGCCGTTCCATGTGGGACTACCTTCGCAAATTGAACCGTGAAGGAACGACCATTATTTTGACGACGCATTATTTGGAAGAGGCAGAAAATTTATGCCGAAATATCGCCATCATTAACCAAGGGATCATTGTAGAAAACAACGCCATGGGAAATCTGCTGGGAAAGCTGAATGTCGCCAGTTTCATCTTAGAGCTAAGAAAGCCATTGGAAAAACTGCCAAAACTGACTGGGTATCGCTTGGCGCGGATTGATGATCGCACCTTGTCAGTGGATGTGCCTGTGGAACTGGGCATTCACGGCCTGTTTGATGTATTGACTTTGCAAGGCATAGAAGTGACCAGCTTACGCAATGCTTCCAATCGATTGGAGCAATTTTTCATGAATTTGGTCGAATCCGGTCGTAATGAAAGACCATCCGTCTAACCTAGAACGCACTTCCATGAAACGACTCATTGCCTTTTACACTATTCTGTATAAAGAAATCCACCGATTTGTTCGCATTTGGCCGCAAACGCTACTGCCTTCGGCGGTGACCACTTCATTGTATTTTCTGATCTTCGGCAAATTGATTGGCGGGCGGATTGGTGAAATGAACGGCTTTCAATATATGGATTACATTGTTCCCGGTATTATCCTGATGTCGGTGATTACCAATGCCTACGGAAACGTGGTGGCTTCCTTCTATTCGAGCAAATTTCAGCGCAATATTGAAGAGATGCTGATTGCCCCGGTTCCCGGTTGGATGATGCTGGCGGGTTATGTCGGCGGCGGGGTTGCGCGGGGGTTGGCGGTCGGAGGTGTGGTAATGGGCATAGCAGCCATATTTACGTCACTTAGAATTGAACATCCGGCGGTGGTCATATTAGTTTTTTTATTGACCGCTATTTTGTTTTCGTTGGCGGGTTTTCTTAATGCCTTATTTGCCAACAGCTTCGATGACATATCAATCATCCCAAATTTTGTATTGACACCTTTGGTGTATTTGGGCGGAGTTTTTTACTCGGTTGATCTATTACCCGAACCTTGGAAAATAATATCATTAGGCAACCCCATACTGTATATGATTAGCGCATTCCGATATGGTTTTTTAGGGGTAACCGATGTCAGCATTGAAAGGGCATTACTGATAATCGTGGGTTTTATCATGGTGCTATTGGGTTGGTCGCTTTGGCTATTAAAACGTGGGACTGGTTTAAAGAATTAGGTTAAGATACTTGAGGAGAACAGAGTGAATCCCTTCATTTTCGAGCATGTGAAAATCAGCGAACTTCCAGACACCTGGCGGGACAAGTTACCATTTTCCGACACCGCACAGGTTACCATTCATATTGAAGAAGAAACTAATATTGTAGAAAAGGATACGAAAATCTTGCCATTGAACCCCGCCATATCGGAACGTGCGGAAACGCTGATTGATACCTATGGGCTTTCTGGAAAATTAAAGCTAGCCGATGCATTGATTGCGGCCACCGCCCTTGAGCATGGACTCAGCATTCTGACCGGAAAGGCGAAGCATTTTTCGATGATTGAAAACTTGCGTTTGGATAAATTTGTGCCGTAATCCTGATCCTAGGATTACGCCAAACTAAATCACTCAACCGCACGTGGGGCAAAGCGGATTTCTTCTTAAATTCATCCGGTTCCATTCCATAGTCAAAGCATCCAGTAGTAGCATGTGGCCGCGCAAGGTTCGCCCAATGCCAATAATGACTTTGATCGCTTCCAAGGCTTGCATGGAACCGATAATTCCGGGAAGCGGGGCAATGACGCCATTGCGGACACAGGTTTCCTCCAACTCCCCTTGTTCGGGGTAGAGGCAATTGTAACAAGGGCTGTCATCGTAGCCTGGGGTGAATACTGTGATCTGCCCCTCGAAGCGAATCACCGCACCGGAAACCAAGGGTGTTTTGGTTTTCACGCAAGCCCGATTGACGGCAAAGCGAGTGGCAAAGTTGTCGGTGCAATCCAGCACCACATCGCTGGCTTCAATCTCCAGTTCCAGTTCCTCGCCTTCAAGCTTATGCGCTAGTGTGTCTATTTGAATCTCCGGGTTCATTCGCAGCAGGGTATGCTTGGCGGACTCCACTTTGTTGATCCCTAAGTTTTCAGTGTCGTGGGCGATTTGGCGTTGCAGATTGGACAAGTCCACTGCGTCAAAATCATTCAATACTAACTGCCCGATACCGGCGGCAGCCAGATACATGGCGGCGGGCGAACCTAAACCGCCCAAGCCAATAATCAAGACACGGGAATCAAGCAGTTTTTGCTGGCCTTCAATGTCAACTTGCGGCAGCATGATTTGGCGGCTATAACGGAGAAGTTGATTATCTTGCATGAATGTCGTTTATAAGAAAGAATGTGCCTGTTATCTTAAATTAAACTTTCTGGATGCTGTTGCTGAAACGATGAGAGTCAAAACTCGCTTTGGCAGGCAAAGTGGGCCTTGTCGGCTTACGTCAAAACATCGGCAATTGTAAAGTCGCTTTTGAATTCACGATTGCAGCCAGTGGCGCCATATACACTTCTGCGTAATAAAGCGGCAGGTTTTCACGAATTAGGCCGAGACAACAAAATAATTGCCGGGTTAATTCAGATTTGCCAAGCCCCTTTTCCCCCGAGATAATTTTTGGGCCATTGACAACGATGCGTAATTCTTCGTTGGTGCATAAACTTCTGGCAAGGCGTTGGTCTACCGAAATATTATGCGACATGTACACCATTGGATTGCCCAAAAAGTCATAGCTTTCTTTTATCGCCTTTTCAAGTAAAGCACAAGAGGCGAGTGAGCATGGATACATGCTAGGGTAATTGACGCGATTCTCTAAGACATCGAAATAATAATATTGATCACACAAGGAACCAGCAGTAAAATTCTTCGCGTTTCCCGCACTGATATATTTACGCTTTAAATAAAATCGAGTATCGGCCACGGATTGCAATTGGTTTTCTGGCATACTTTCAGCCATCATTATATCGTCATTTGTAGGCACGTAAATAGGGTTGGCCGTTTCGCGCCTATACCCAATGATTACCATAGAATCGTTTTTTCTGACGATAACCCGGTTGGATAAGCTGGGTGGGTCAGCTTTAATTTTGGTGGGTTTAATTTCAACCCAAAATTGCTCGCCGGGCAATAATGCGTTGGCGAATGTTAGCTGATAATTACTGAAATGCAAGCCATGCTCTTGAATAAAGCCCTGCTCTTCATGGGCATCTCGGTACAAGTTGACTTGATATTCGACTAAACATTCCAACTGAAAACCAAGCACAATGGTTCCACTATAAGGGTTACCCTGAATGTCTTGGTATTTATGTGGATCGTGAAATGGGTTAAAGTCATCGGTGGAATTCCGGGCAGCGTCAATATGAATTTGCTGAAAACAGAAACTGGATTCCGATTTGTCCATTTTTTCTCCTTTACTCAGATTTCCCCCGTATTCCCAGAGAGTCTAATATATCCATCGGCAACGGGAATACTATGGTGCTGGATTTGTCACCGGCTATCTCCGTCAGCGTTTGTAAATAACGCAACTGAATGGCCCTAGGCGACTGTGCCAAAGTTTGCGCGGCCTCAACCAATTTCTGCGAGGCTTGCAATTCACCTTCCGCATGGATGACTTTAGCGCGTCGTTCGCGCTCGGCTTCCGCCTGCCTTGCAATGGCACGGATCATATTTTCATTCAAATCCATCTGCTTGATTTCCACATTCGTGACCTTGATCCCCCAAGATTCGGTTTGCTGGTCCAAAATAGTTTGAATGTCTGTATTGAGTTTGTCACGTTCGGCCAGCATCTCGTCCAATTCATGCTGACCTAACACTGAACGCAATGTGGTTTGCGCCATTTGGCTAGTCGCATTGTAGTATTGCTCGACTTGGATCACGGCTTTTTCTGGGTCGATCACCCGGAAAAAAACAATTGCGCTGACTTTAACCGATACATTGTCGCGTGAAATGACATCCTGCGAGGGGACATCCATGACGATGGTGCGTAGGTCCACTTTCACCATTTGCTGAAGGATGGGAATGATGACAATGAGTCCCGGCCCTTTGACCATGTGAAACCGTCCCAACATGAACACCACGCCGCGCTCATATTCGCGCAGTACTTTTATGCCACTGACCACTAAGGCGATCAACGCCAGCACCAGAATGGAAGACAGATTGAAAACCATGGATTATTCTCCTGTATCGCTTGTTAGGGGGGTAACGCTCAAGGTCAAGCCTTCAATACTAGTGACTCTGACGGATTGACCCTTCTTTACCGGCTGTTCGCTTCGTGCAAACCACGTTTCGCTGTGAATCCAAACTCTTCCTTGGGTTGTAAAATCGTCCATTGCAGTCGCTAAACTGCCTATCAATTTCTCCCGCCCTGTCACCACGGGTTTTCGGCGAAGGTTCAACAGCAGTTTGGTGGATATTATGCATAAAATTAAGCTTGCAATGGCAAAAGCCGCAATTAGGCTTGGGCTTAATTGGGCATCTAGAGTATCCGTATTCATCAGGATGACCGAACCAAACACAAACGAGGTAATGCCACCTATGCCTAAAATGCCAAAACTCGGCGCGAAGGCTTCGGCAATCATCAAGCCTATGCCCAACAAAATCAAACCCAACCCGGCATAATTGACGGACAGCGCTTGCATGGCATAAAGCGCCAATAACAGGCTTATGGCGCCTATGGTTCCGGGTGCGACTGTGCCGGGATTATAAAATTCGAGTATCAATCCGTAGATGCCAACCAACATCAGGATATAGGCTACATTTGGATTCGCGATGTTCGCCAACAACTCATTTCGCCAGTCAGGTTGGTGTGGCTCAATTGGGTTACCAGCAAGATTCAATTTGACAGGCTGGCCCAACACATTGACCGAACGGCCTTCTATTTGCTTCAATAGATCATTGACATCAATAGCCGTCGTATCAATGACTTTTAACTTCAATGCCTCTTCAGCGGGCAGACTGACTGAATCCCTGACTGCCTTTTCGGCCCAATCTGCGTTGCGCCCTCGCAATGCCGCCAAGCCTCGGACATAGGCAACGGCATCGTTGGTCATCTTCCTTTCCATCACAGGCTCTTGCCTTTTTGTATCGCCTTTCGTAGGTTTGCCTTCCTCTTGAGGTTTGTCATCCCCCAAATCACCCATCATGCCTATTTGGACAGGCGTTGCCGCCCCAAGATTAGTCGCCGGTGCCATCGCAGCAATATGGCTGGCATAAAGAATATAAACACCGGCACTGGCGGCACGAGCGCCACCGGGTGCGACATAGGTGGCGACGGGAACGGGCGAAGCGATAATTTTCTTGATTATTTCCCGCATGGCAGTATCCAATCCACCGGGTGTATCCATCCGAATGAGTACTAATGACGCTTTGGATTCCTCCGCATAGTCCAAAGAACGGGTAATATAATCGCTACTGGCTGGGCCAATCGGTCCGGTGAGTTCGAGTTGGAGAATATGGGGTGTAAGATTGCCATCTTGACCGTTTGCAAAAGCGATGTGCGACCAAGACATGCCACAGGCAATCAACAGTAAAGCCCAAAAATAATAGTGCAGCGTTTTCACTGGTCATCAACCGTGAATAGTGTGGGGAAACTCATTATCCATACTCCTGCCCAAGCAGTTTAATGTCATATTAAAAATACTATACGCCGATTATGATGGAAAGTCTGTACCAATGAAAAAGAACCGCATCACCTATTGGGGGCAACTCATTGCTCAATTGCGTGAAAAGAAAGCTTGGAGTCAGGAGCAACTTGCCGACATGCTGGAAACTGACCAAGCAACCATATCCCGCTGGGAAAGTGGTGATTCCGAGCCCCGTTCCCATCATCCTGTGCGTGAAAGGCTAGAACAACTTGCCAAGGAAGCAAAAGTCAGCCTGCTGGGGGAAACCATCGAGATGGTTAAATCCAGCCCCTTTCCAATGATTCTTGTCGACAGAGATGGCATCGTCGTGGCGGCTTCGGCTTCCAGCGGATTCCAAGAAGGCAAGACCTGCTTTGAACAGACTCCCCATGAAGAGAAAGCTTGCCTGAGGGCGTTTGACAATAAACTGCTTGAGGCCGGGTTTTGGCAAATGAAAACCCCCCAGATGGTTTATGAATTCGCCGGGGATGATGAAACGAGGAAGGCGATTGTAACCCGGCTGACCTTTTGGGGCGAGGTTTATGCGCTGGTGCAAAAGGCTTGGTGAATAAATCATTAATTCTTAGGCGGTATGATCGCCTGAACCTGACCTCCACAGATTTGGTAACACGCACGGTATTGCTCGTCACAATTATAGGTTGAGGGATAATAGCAAACGGGCGGGTAGGGGCAATAGCGTTTGTTATCCCCCGAATGTCTGGTGCATTGATTGTAAAGCTGAATCTCATAATTAAACCGATATTGGCATTCCCTGTATTGGGTATTCAAAAACATCTGGCATTGTTGTTGGGTATTAAGGCATTGGGATGCGCAGATTCTGCCTTCTGGACTAACAGGAGGCGTATAAATATATTGGATGGGAGGCGCACAGCCAAACAGGGATACGAACACAACAGACCCAACGACCCATTTCAGAAACCCAGAGGGTAGATAGTGTATCGATTTAATCGATATAAGCGATTTATTCGAGATTTTCATTGGCTGATCCATACTTGCTACAGCGTTTTCAATATCAATTGATTACTTTATTTGATCCGTAGGAGCGGGCCATGCCCGCGATTGTTTGGGCCAAGTCTTCAAAAATAGGCTA
>CAIWDB010000035.1 GCA_903911305.1 uncultured Methylococcaceae bacterium
AATGCCGTCCAAATCGGTTTTGCCGCCCAGTTGTGGCAAGTGTTTAGGGCGTTGATATCGGGCGCGCTGGCCGAATTGAAAACCCTGCTGGGGGATGCGGCCACGCTGGTCATGGAGACGATTGAGGCGCACGTGCAAGGCTTCTTTGTGCAAGCCCTGCAACTTGCCCCTCGGACTCTGCGGCTGGAGGCCAAGTAATTCGCGGCTTTGCGCGGAAATTCATGGGGTAAATGAGCCCCGAAACTTTAGTGCTTAAAAGTCCGTTGAACGCGGATCGGTTCTGGCGGGTCATGGGCATCCGTGTTTTTTACTTGTTTTGATGTCATCATGAGAAAGCATTTTGGTAGGTTGTTATGATTATTCGAAATGATATTATGTCACTGATGTTAAGCAGCGGCCTAGTTTAGGAGCGTCAAAGCCTGTCCTGAGCAAAACCGAAGGGCTTGCTTTGACAGGCGAAGCAAGCTTCGCATTTACACTCTCATGCCAAAGCAAGCTTTGACGCTCCCGTCATGCTAGAAAATTATCATCTTTTATGTTCGTGCGTAACATCAATGACCAATTAATAAAAATTTCAAAAAGGAAAGCTAAATTCACAATGAACGAAATAAATTGGAACGACTACGGCCCTGAAACTCAGGCCATTCGCGCCGGACAAAGGCGCACCCATGAACAAGAGCATAGCGACCCAATCTTCCCCACATCCAGCTATGTCTTTAACAGTGCAGCAGAAGCCGCCGCTAGGTTTTCCGGCAAAGAACCCGGCAATATCTATTCGCGCTTCACCAATCCCACTGTTCGCACATTCGAACAACGCTTGGCTGCGTTAGAGGGCGGGGAACGCTGTATCGCCGTGGCTTCCGGTATGGCGGCGATAGCCTCGGTTGGCTTTGGCTTGCTCAAATCCGGGGATCATGTGGTCTGCTCTCGGGGCGTGTTTGGCAATACCGTGCTGCTGTTTCAAAATTATTTCGCCAAGTTCGGCGTGTCCACGACATTTGTTGATTTGACCGATTATGACGCTTGGCAACAGTCTATCCGGCCTGAAACACGGTTTTTGTTCGTGGAAACTCCTTCCAATCCACTAACCCAAATTGCCGATATTCGCCGTTTAGCCAATATTGCCCACGAGAAGGGTGTTTTGCTGGTAGTGGACAACTGCTTCTTAACCCCGGCATTACAAAAACCTTTGGCCTTGGGGGCGGACATCGTGATCCATTCAGCCACCAAATATTTGGACGGACAGGGGCGTTGCGTGGGCGGTGCCATCGTCGGTGGGCTGGAATTGCTAGACAAGGAGATTTATCCCTATCTCCGCACGGGTGGCCCGACCATGAGCCCCTTCAATGCTTGGGTTTTTCTCAAAGGCTTGGAGACATTGGGAATACGCATGCGCGCTCACGGTGAAAATGCCTTGTTACTGGCGCAATGGCTGGAAACCCAAGACTGGGTTGATAAGGTTTATTATCCGGGCTTGGCATCCCATCCCCAACATGAGTTGTCGCTGAGGCAGCAAAAATCAGGGGGAGGCATCGTTAGCTTTGAAGTGAAAGGGGGCAAGGATGCCGCTTGGCGTTTAATTGATTCGACACAAATGCTGTCGATAACCGCCAACTTAGGCGACACTAAGACGACGATCACTCATCCTGCCACGACTACGCACGGACGTTTGACGGATCAGGAACGCATTGCCGCCGGCATTGGTGACGGCTTGGTTCGTATCGCGGTTGGATTGGAGGACATCGAAGATATTAGGAATGATTTGCTACGGGCATTCCGTTAATTTTCAATTGACTACTCTACAAATCTAATATGGGCTAAAAAATCATGAAAGTCACAGTATTTGGATCGGGTTATGTGGGCTTGGTCACGGGCGCTTGCCTAGCCGAAGTCGGCAATGAGGTGCTATGCATTGATGTGGATGCCGGCAAGATAGAACGATTGAATAACGGCGAGGTTCCGATCCACGAACCCGGATTGGATGCCATCATCCAGCGTAATATGGCATCCAATCGGTTGCAATTCACCACGGACATTGACAAGGCGGTTGAGCATGGCTTGTTCCAGTTCATTGCCGTCGGAACACCCCCTGATGAGGATGGCTCAGCCGATCTGCAATATGTGCTGGCGGTTGCTCGAAGCATTGGGCAGCGCTTGAAGGAATACCGGGTTGTTGTCAACAAATCCACTGTGCCGGTAGGCACCGCCGACAGGGTTCGCGAGGCCATTCTGTCAGTGCAAAAAGATTTGGGCACTTCCATTGAATTTGATGTTGTATCAAACCCCGAATTCCTTAAGGAAGGGGCAGCCATTGATGACTTCATGAAGCCTGACCGCATTGTGGTGGGCACTGACAATCCTAGGACCACCGAATTATTGCGCGCCCTTTACGCGCCATTCAATCGTAGCCATGACCGGATGATTTGCATTGACATTCGCTCCGCCGAGTTGACCAAATACGCCGCCAACGCCATGCTCGCCACCAAAATCAGCTTTATGAACGAACTCGCCAATCTTGCGGAGAGATTAGGGGCTGATATTGAGAAAGTGCGTATCGGCATCGGTTCAGACCCACGTATTGGCTATCATTTCATCTATCCTGGGTGTGGCTATGGTGGCTCCTGCTTTCCTAAAGATGTCAAAGCCTTGGAGCGAACAGCCAGGGATGTGGGTTACTCGGCAGAATTATTGAAAGCAGTGGAAGCCGTCAACAACCGGCAGAAAATACATTTGTTCGACAAGTTGAAGGACTATTTTGGCGGCAATCTGCAAGGCAAAACCATCGCCCTGTGGGGGTTGGCATTTAAACCAAATACCGATGATATGCGTGATGCACCGAGTAGGGTGCTAATGGAATCCTTATGGGCTGAAGGTGCTACAGTGCGCGCCTTTGACCCAGTTGCGATGAACGAAGCCCGCCGTATTTTTGGAGATCGCCCGGATTTGACGCTATGCGAAAGCCCTGATTCGACCTTGCAGGGTGCGGATGCGTTGGCGATAGTGACTGAATGGAATGTGTTCAGAAGCCCGGATTTTCAGAAAATCAAAGCGAGCTTATCCCAACCGGCAATTTTCGATGGTCGCAACCTGTATGATCCCGCAAGGATGGCTACAGAAGGGTTTGACTATTTCTCCATTGGGCGGGGTTGAACACATGTCATTGTCAACCAAAAAGACCAACTGAATTTGAGGCTAACATGACGAAGCACATTACCCAATTAAAGATCAACACGACTGGACCCCTACATTATTTAAAATTGTGGCTGTTGGTTTTCATGGCTGCTTGGCTAATGGGTTGTTCTATACTCAGACCGCATTCCCCCCCTCCTTACAAGCTAGAATCAATGGTTCAAATACCGGGTTTTCCCAATGTGAGGGCTTGGGGAGATGAATTTAGCCCCGTTTTTCAAAAGGATGTCAAGCTGGCTAAGGAACAGGAAAAGCAAAGCGGCTTATACGAGGCGGGTGGGAAGGTCAACATCTTGGCGATTTCAGGCGGCGGGGGTGACGGTGCATTCGGTGCTGGTTTGTTGTGTGGATGGTCCGCATCTGGGACTCGCCCAACCTTCAAGTTGGTTACCGGTGTCAGCACCGGGGCTTTGACCGCGCCTTTTGCTTTTCTTGGCCCATCCTATGATGAAAAGCTAAAAAAAGTGTATACATCAATTACCGGCAAGGACATCTTCATGATGAAGTCGGTCATCGCCATGTTTTTCTCGGATGCGGTGGGTCTCAACGACCCGCTGGCCGACCTGACCGCTCAGATTGTCGATGAGCAGATGCTTAAGGATGTCGCCACCGAACATTCAAAGGGCCGAAGGCTTTTTGTCAGCACAACCGCTTTGGATGCGCAAAGGCCCGTGGTCTGGAACATGGGCGCGATTGCCGCATCCGGTCATCCAAAAGCCTTGGAACTGTTCCGCAAGATTATGATTGCCTCAGCCGCCATACCTGTGGCATTTCCCCCTTCCTACATCAAAGTGGAAGCAGGCGGGGAGCGATGGGATGAGATGCATGTGGACGGTGGCGTTGCCAATCAAGTGTTCCTTTATGGGGCAATGCTGGATTTTCGCAAACAAAAAGCCAGCTCGACGCGGCGCGATGCCCATGTCTACATTATTCGCAACACTCAAATACGACCCGTATGGCAGAAGGTGTCGCCAGTCATGCAGTCGATTGCGCCTCGATCCGTCGCCTCATTGATTAAAGCCCAAGGCATTGGCGATCTGTATCGGATATTTGCCACTACCGAACGAGACAAGCTAGACTTCAATTTGGCATTTATTCCCGATGCGTTGGATACTAACCGGGAAGATGAATTTGACAACCGGGTGATGAACATTCTGTTTGAAACGGGTTACAATCTAGGCAAGCGTGGTTATGCTTGGCAAAAGGTTCCGCCGGGTTACATCCCTGAGAAAAACGAGGAAGACCAGGATGATGCTGCGTTGATAGATTCACCGGCTGTAGTACAGTAGTTTTTGTCTGATCCATATCTTTGCACAACACAATGAGGAGTACCCTGATGAAATTGATACGTTCTATCTGTTCATATGGCCTGTTGATCGCAGCGCCCATCTTTGTTAATACCGCGTCGGCTGTTGAACCCATTATTTTCGAAATACGCAATAATGGCGACCTCGTGCAACTGTGCTCCGCACAGCCGACTGACTCTAATTATGTCGCTGCCATCCATTTCTGCCATGGCTTCGGGGTGGGTTTTTCCCGCTATCATGATGCATTAAAGGAAGGGAAAGGCTTCAAGCCAATATTCTGCTTTCCTGAGACAGCCACTCGCACCCAAGTACTTAACGAATATGTGATGTATTCCAAGGCTCACCCAGAATACGACAAAGAAACAGTGGGTGATGTGATGACAAAGTTCTTGGTCGAAAACTATCCTTGCAAGAAAAAATAGAGGTGCATCTCATGAAAAGGTCAAATACACATAAAGTTTTAACATTAAGTTTGGTTATTATGGTTCTGTTCGTTTTTGGCGGTTGCGCAAATATGAGCAACACACAACAGCGCACGGCAACCGGTGCCTTGGGCGGGGCCGCAGGCGGTGCGCTGATTGGTGCCCTTGCCGGCAATGCTGGCATGGGAGCAGCCATCGGTGCAGGTGCTGGTGCGCTCGGTGGTTTTGCCTTTGGCCAACACGAACAAGCGGTCAATAACGCCTATCAACAGGGAAGGCAGAGTGGTGCTGCGCAAGGCCGCTCAAACTAGTTCCTAATTTATATCTGATAGATAAAGGGGTCGTGTTGATAGCGACCCCTTTTTTTAACTCCAAATACCGGAGCATTTCGTTTTGGCAATCAGCTTTCCGGGTACTCCACAGATTGCGCCTTTATTAAACAATACAGCTTATCCCCCTTGCATAAATCCAAATCCTCCACCGTCTTCCCATTCACCTCGGCGACCACCGCAACTCCAACTCCAACGTCAATTTCAACTAACGCACCATGGCGACGGTGAATGATGCGAAGGATTTTCCCCGGTAATTGATTTTGGATGGTGATACCTTCAATGTGTTGCCTAGATAAGGCAATTTGTGCTGCACGGACACTGATGACTGTCCTCCCTCCCACGGCAGTTGTGGGTGCGGGCGGAAGGATAAGCCGCTCCTGCCCAAGTGCTGCAACGCTATACCCATGTTCGCGGAGATTTTCCAAAATAGTGACTTCCCACACGTTACGCATATCTAGCCCACTCGCGAGTTCAGAAGAGTTTGCTTGCCCCAAAACATCGAGGTAGGGGCCATGGCCAATGATCCGTCCATGATCAACCAACGTGACTGTGTTAGTGAGGTAGAGGATTTCATCCATGGAATGGCTGATGTACAACATGGGTATGCCGACATCGCGGACACGGCGTAGGAAAGGCAAAATTTGCTTTTTTAGCCGTTCGTCCAATGCAGCCAAGGGTTCGTCAAGCAACAGCAATTGCGGACTATAGAGCAAAGCCCGGCCCAAGGCGACACGCTGCTTTTCCCCGCCCGACAACTGACTGGGGCGGCGTTCCAACAATGGCCCAATTTCAAGCAATTCCACCACTGGGCCAAGTTCAAAACGACGTTGATTGGGGCTAAGCCGCCGGTATCCGTACAGCAAGTTATCAAGCACCGACAAGTGCGGAAACAATTGCGCATCTTGAAATACGAGTCCAATATGGCGACGGTGCGGCGGTATCATCACCTTCTGGCTGGAATCAAATAAGAGGGTTCCGTTCAAAGCCATCAAGCCAGTGTCGGGTTTTACTAAACCAGCAATGCAATGCAACAAGGTGGTTTTGCCTGAACCTGAATGCCCAAATACTCCACTGACGGGTTCTTGGACATGGGCCGACATGTTCAATGGAAAACTGCCTCGTTGCAGTCGGATGTCGATTTCCAGTTTCAGCATGGATTTATCTCATGCCAAGTCGGCGTTCAATACGCCGGGCCAACCAATCGTTAGCCAACAATGCACCAAACGCCAGCACCAAGGAAATGATGATCAGCCGAAAGGCCGCATCGTCCCCATCGGGTAAGTTTTTCGCGGTGTAAATCGCCAGCGGCAGGGTTCGGGTTTCACCTTCGATATTACCGACGAAAGTAATGGTTGCGCCGAATTCGCCTAGGCTACGACTGAATGCGAGCAAAGTGCCGGACATAATCCCCGGCAAGGCCAAAGGCAAGGTCACGGTGAAAAACACCGACCAAGGATTAGCCCCCAAAGTACGGGCTGCATCTTCCAATTGCGAGCCGATCAGTTTGAACGACAAGCGCACCGGGCCTAACATCAGTGGGAAAGACATCACGGCCGCCGCCAGTGCCGCACCTTTCCAATTAAAGGCGAAGCTGAACCCCCACTCGTTTAACCAGCGTCCCAACACGCCTTGATTGCCAAAAGACAGCAATAGCAAATATCCGGGCACTGGCGGCGGAAGCACCAATGGCAGATGAAACAAGGCATCAACCACGGGTTTGCCGAAAAATTGTTTTCGAGCCAACACCCAGCCGATTGCAATTGCCAAGGGGCAACTTAATAAAGTTGCCCAAGCCGAGACTTTGGCGGAAAGATAAAGGGCTGAGATTTCTTCGGGAGTAATCGTCATTTTTCAACAATAATGGGTTGAGTGACCCGGAAGCGTCTAATTCTAGTTAAAATACCATGAATTGCTTCTTTCCACTCATCGTGTTGCGTTTGTTAAATCAGAATTTGCCAGGATTTCAGTTTGGTCTGTTTTGGTATAATTGGCCTAATTCACAGCCCAGCCAATAGGACATTCTCCTTTGCCAAACAATTACCGAACTGCACCGATTGCCTCTGACAAAATCCCCAGTGGGATTTCTTTCATCATTGGCAATGAACTGGCTGAAAGATTCAGTTATTATGGAATGAGGGCCATTCTAGTCGTTTTCATGACTCAATACCTAATGGATGCCGCTGGAAAATCGGATTTTATGAGCGAAAGCGAAGCCACGGGGTATTTTCATTTATTCGTTTCGATTACCTATTTCACTCCTTTCTTTGGCGCTTTGATCTCCGATGGGTTATTGGGGAAATATCGCACGATCATTATCCTATCATTGGTTTATTGCTTAGGCCATTTCTCGCTGGCCTTGGATGACACCCGCACGGGGTTATTAGTGGGGCAGTCATTGATTGCCTTGGGTGCGGGCGGAATCAAACCTTGTGTGTCCGCGCATGTGGGCGACCAGTTTGGCGCATCCAACCAACATTATCTGAGCCGGGTATTCAGTTGGTTCTATCTCGCCATCAATCTCGGCGCATTCGCCTCCATGCTGCTAATCCCATGGCTGCTTAAACACTATGGCTCCTCAGTGGCGTTTGGAGTGCCGGGTTTATTGATGTTGTTGGCAACCGTCATATTTTGGTCGGGTAGGCATCGGTTTGTGCATATCCCGCCCGGTGGCATGAGGTTTGTCCGCGAGGTGTTGAGTGGGGAAGGTTTGCGTTGTTTGGGCAGGCTGGCAGGCATTTATTTGTTTATTGCGATGTTTTGGGCCTTGTTCGACCAAAATGGTTCTTCATGGGTATTACAATCACAGCATATGGATCGAATACTGTTTGGCATTGAGATATTACCCTCGCAAATCCAAGCCGCCAACCCTTTATTGATTGTATTGCTCACCCCCTTGTTTTATCGTGTGGTATATCCGGTGTTAGGCCGATTCGTCAACTTGACCTATCTAAACAAAATCGCCATCGGATTATTCATCACCGTATTTTCCTTCATTCTTGTGGCTTGGGTACAGACACTGATTGATGTAGGCTCCAAGCCAAGTATTGTTTGGCAATTACTCGCTTATTGTTTGTTGACCTCTGCCGAAGTGATGGTCTCGATTACCTGTTTGGAGTTTTCCTATACCCAAGCACCGCGCACGATGAAATCCTTCGTGATGTCATTTTATTTAGCGGCGGTGGCATTGGGCAATCTGTTCACCAGTGTGGTGAATTTCTTCATCGAAAACCCAGACGGTTCCAGCAAGCTTGCAGGGGCGAATTATTTTTGGTTTTTTGCCGGGTTGATGTTGCTAACTGCCATTGGTTTTTTAGGGTATAGCCGGTTTTATCAAGAGCGGGCTTATTTGCAGGAAGAAGCGGGGGTTTGATGTTTTCTCGATTTATCTTTATGAGTTTTAGTGGCGTACCCAAGCCGCGCCTTCGCTGCGCGGGTCACTGGCGGCCTTCAGCAATCCAGCTTTCTTGTCCCATAAAATCGCTTGCATATTGCCATACGGTCTAGGCGTTGGCTTAAGTGTATGGCCAAGCTTTTCCAATCCATGCCTGTCCTCCACTGACAACGCATCTGGCTCGTATTCGACCACATCAGGCAGATATTGATGATGAAAGCGTCCAATCGAAACCCAAGACTCGGGTTCATGGCCTTCGGCAAACTCTAAAACACCCAACAATACCATGGAGATGATCCGGCTACCGCCCGGCGTTCCAAGGATGCCGATGCGGTCTTTGGTTTGAAGAAAAGTCGGCGTCATGCTGGATAACATACGCTTGCCCGGCTCGATACGATTGGCATTGCCACCCACCAGACCGTAAGCATTGGGTTTGCCGGGGCTAATGGCAAAATCATCCATTTCATCATTGAGCAAGACCCCGGTTCCTTCCGCCACAAAACCGGAACCCATGGATTGATTGATGCTCAAAGTCGCAGCCACTTGATTGCCCTGCTTGTCGATGATGGATAAGTGAGTAGTGTGGTCGCCTTGCGGGTTTATGCTTGGGGTGTCGTTTAAGGTTTCACTGGGCGTAGCACGGTCGGTTCGGATGGCGACGCGCAAACCAGCGGCATAATCCGGGCTGAGGAGTCTTTCGGTCGGTATATCGACAAAATCAGGATCGCCCAAATAAGCATCCCGATCCCGGTATGCCCTGCGTTCCGCTTCGATAATCAGATGTTTGCGCGTGACTGAATCGCTATCCTGCAAATCGTAGGCCGATAGAATGTTCAACATTTCCGCCAATACAATTCCGCCACTAGAAGGGGGTGGGGCGCTGACCATGCGGATGCCATGGTATTCGCTTACGATTGGCTGGCGTTCAATAATTTTGTATTGTTGCAAATCTGCGAGTGTCCAAATGCCTCCTGCCTTACGAACTGCCTCCACCAATTTTGTCGCCGTTTCGCCGCGATAAAATCCAGCATGTCCAGCAATGGCCAAACGCTGTAAGGTCGCCGCCAAATCTCGTTGCACCAAGCGAAACCCCGGCTTTGGCGTGGCGTTGTGTTCCAAAAAAATGTCAGCCGAGGCCGGGTAGCTTTGCAGAATGTGTTCTCTTGAGGTCGCCGCCCGTAGATAATGGTCGCCGACTTCGAAACCTAAACTGGCATGGCGTATGGCGGGGTCCAAAGATTTAGACAAAGGAAGCCGACCGTATTGGTTCGCCAAATGCGCCAAAGCGGCCGGCAAGCCGGGAATCCCCGCCGACAAAGGCCCGTCCAACGACAAATTTGGGACAGGCTTGCCTTGTTTATCTAAATACATATCAGCATGGGCCGCCAAGGGCGCTTTTTCCCGTCCGTCAATGATGATTTCCTTGCCATCCTTTGCCCGCTTGAGTAACCAAAAACCCCCGCCCCCCAAACCCGAACTAGACGGTTCCACCACCGCCAAGGTTGCAGAAACCGCGACTGCTGCATCAAACGCATTACCGCCTTGCTCCAAGATTTCAAACCCTGCCGCCGTCGCCAATGGATGCGCACTGGCAATCGCGGCTTGGTGCGGGCCAGCCTGCGAGATGATCGGGAAGAATAAAAGGTATAGAAGAACAACAGAAGGTTTGATGGGTTTTGGCATGGGCAGTTTTGGTTGTCTACTTACATAGTGGAATACAAAGCTTGCCGCTTATTTTCGAGAAGCCTTTTCTTCCAAGCCCGACAGCCCAAACCGGCGTTGCAATTCAGCGGTGACCGCTTCCGGCCCTAGCCCTTGCTGCGCCAATAGCACCATGCAATGAAACCACAAATCAGCCATTTCATAGACGATTTTATTAGCCTCGCCATCTTTGGCGGCAATGACCGTTTCGGTCGCTTCCTCGCCGATTTTCTTTAGAATATGATCCAAGCCTTTGGCGTACAGGCCCGCCACATAGGATTTTTGCGGGTCTTGGGATTTGCGTTCTTCCAATACCGCTGCGAGTTGGTTTAGGATGTCTTGGTTTTCCATGAG
>CAIWDB010000036.1 GCA_903911305.1 uncultured Methylococcaceae bacterium
ATGCATGTCGACGATTTCGTCGAGGTGACGGTTTCTTCGCGCAAGACGCTGAAGGAGCGCGGGATAGAAGGGCTGTGTGCGGGCATGCAGGCAGGCGACCTGATGTTGGTGAGCGAACTGTCGCGCCTAGGGCGCAGCGTCGCGCAAATCATCCAGATCGTCGACAGTCTGGTCAAGAACCATATCCGCTTTGTCGCCATCAAGGAGAATAGCCAGCTAGACGGCCAGCAGCAGGACATTCAAAGCAAGGTCATGGTGACGATGTTCGGGCTGTTCGCCGAGATCGAGCGCGACCTCATTTCGGAACGGACGCGAGAAGGGTTGGCGGCGGCCAAGGCCAAAGGCAATTTACCCGGTCGCCCGAAGGGTTCGCACGGCCAATCCAGGCTTGATGGAAAAGAACAGGAAATCGGTATTCTTCTTGGCAAACAGGTATCGAAGGCATCAATCGCCAAGATCATGGACGTGTCGCGTTCGACGCTCCTCCACTTTATCCGCTCACGCAAGTTGAACAAAACGTGACAAAAAAGGCTTGTTACTCATTTACGAAGGAATCCTTACGCCTACCCGTTTTAGGCGGGTGGGCAGAGAAACTATGCCGGGGGTTCATGGATTTTGGCTGTTTTTACCCAACGCCCCGAAAAAGTCAATTTAGCTCAAGCATCTATTTAGGGGGCCTGTCCGAAACGGGACGGTTCCGGTCACGGCCTGTTTTTGGTGTACGAAACTAGGCTAAATTAATTTCGGACACCGCTAAATATTCGTACTCCACTTTCGGACGGGTTTACAAAACGATTTTTGATGTTGTGGCCTACAACTTCTTATTATCGTAATTATTTTTAAATAAAACAATGTCTTGAATGTTGTTAATACGCTAATTTTACCTTTTCGAGGGGTTGGGTAAAAACAGCCATTTTGAGAAAAAGGCGATATTTTGCAGGATGTGAAGACCGCCGCGAGACCATAAAGTCCTTAACGTACTATTTTTTCCGAATTCTCTTTTCTCCCCGTGTAGGCCACACCAATGCAAACGTCAGTAATATGCTGAGTAAAACAGAAAATTCACTACGAAAAATAACTGTTTTTGTTAAAGTAACTATCGTCTTAGGGCATCACACTCCGCATATTCCTGAACTCTGCATATCCTCGAATATGCTGAGCACCGCATATTCGAGGGGTTGGGTAAAAACAGCCATAATATGAACAATTCTATTCATTACTAACCGTACCCTTACGTTCCTAGGCTATTTCGCAATTTCCAATATATCATCTACAGCCTTATTTACTGCATCTCTCATTGCAAGCTGAACGGCATCAGGGTTCGGAGCGTATCCAGCAGACTCAAATCCAGTATTGCCTTTTTTCTCACCATTACCTTGATATATATTATCAAAGAGTTGGTCGCCATTTCTATTGTAGGCTTTAACTCGAAGCAATACTTTTACAATAAAAGTTTCATTTTTAAATATCAATGGATAATTGGCATTAAAGCTAACGAAAGAAGGCTCAATTGCAATAAATATTTCATTGTTATAAGTTTCTGATATTGGAAAATTTGGTTGCCAAAATTTAACATCTACATAGGTAAACCGGCTCATTAAAGAGTATTTAAAATTATCGACGGCAAGTGACCCTAATTCATACTTCCATTTTTTTACGTCAATTACATTGGTAATAATTTCAGTATGATTTCGAAATTTTTCTGATGCATACAGTTGAACCATTCCGGTACTTTTAGCATCTGAAGTTAAAAAATCCGATTCATTAACGTGTGGACTAATAACGGATGCGCATCCGTTAGCAAGAATAGCTAAAGTGAATAACAAAAGTAAGTTTTTTATTGAAGTATGCATAATGGTAACTTAGAAAATACTAATGGTCTAATTCAGTGCCATATACTCGCTACTAAACCTTTGTGTCGAGGATACGATTGAGCGGATATTTTGGCTATGAAGCAACGTGAACGATGTGCTTCGTTCCACCATGTATCTATAGCTATAAATGGCTTTATGCTTATGTAAAATCGAGATATTGTCAATTCTTTGAAATAATTGGTTCTAATACACGATCAACAACTACGACACTATTTCCCCACATATTAGTTACAAAGTAGTCTGGTTGTTCACATAACAAATTTGATTTTATTGGTTTATCTTCATCTAGTGGCTTCCATTGGATTTGTGGCTGCTTATCATACTGGCCTTCTTTGCTACATTCTCCAACCATATCTAGAAGTATAACTTGAGCAATCCTTTCGAGTGATCTACTTGTTGCTTGCTTAAACAATTTGGCATTGTCATCTGACCATCCTCCGCTACCAGATAATGGGAGAATCTCATTTCTACTCCAATACATTTTAGAGTGCTTATTACCGGATTCATCGATAAATCTAGCTACTACTTGAAACAACAAAAAAGCTTGTGAGTTATCCTTTATCAAAAACCAAGCTGCTGGACGTAGCCATATGTCTTCTAATTTATTAGATTTTAAAATTGAAAATTTATATCTCGAGGCATATGGTTGCCGAGAAGAATTACGTTGAAATGCCTCATAAAACTCTGAATCGAATTTAATTTTATAATTTTGCTTTGCATCTGAAATAGAAGATGAATTTAGCCCTTTTTGGATGGCTATTCCAACAATCCCTAAAAGTATAGGAAGTTCATTAGTACCACCCCTGCCAGTTACGATAACTTGGCTATCTTCGACAAGCGAGGCTCCTGCTGGAACTTCGCTCCAAGAGGATAACGCTTCTGCGGAAATCGACACTTTTACAGTATCCTTATAAACCGGATAAATTGCAACAGATGAACAGCCAGCAAGAGATAATATTAGTGAATATGTAACGAAAATTAACAATTTTGACATATTAAAGGCTCTTTGGGAATTTGAATGGGTAAAAAAAGTCATTTGTAAACAATAACATGAGCATAAGCTCCAGGCTTGTGCGCCATGACAGAGTATATTATGAAGTATAAATATGCAGTATTACATACCCCTTTGCTTTCCTTGAAAAACCTGATACCGCAATAATTAACTCTATTATTATGATTGAAAATCATGCACTTAAATAATCTAGTTATTCTTTTTATTGCCTATGGCAAGTATTTTTTTAAAATTATCCCCTTGCTCGGTGCTTTATCCCCATCCCAACCGAGCTTTATAATATATATTAATAATCATGTATTTGCCAACCATTAGAAATCCCAAAGAGCCATATTAAACTTTATTCAGTTGGCACAAAATTAAGAAAAGAAGCCTGGCTTTTTGTTATGCGTCAATCCGCACACCACCACCGCTAAGCATTTTATATGGCGAATTAAAATCAAATAGGCTATTTTTGCCCATCCCGCCAAAAATGTAATATTGGCTATTCACCCTGAATGACAAGGCTTATTGGCAGGGCACTCTAGCAGCGAACGCACCTAGTCAGGGCCATTTGGATGGTCAAAAGCCGCTAGGTCAATTTAAGTCGTGGTTTTCCTTCTTGGCCCCCCGTATCATAGGCGGCTCATTTACCTATACCCAAATTGACCGCCTGCTAATGCCGATCCGGCTCACTGAAATAAATCTATGCCGGGCGACTGGAATGCCATTTTTGGCTAATCTTACATTTTTGGCGGGATGGGCAATAATAGCCAATTTATAAATTCGTTTTTGCGCTGCCGTCTTTTTCGAGGTCATCAAACAGTTCTTGGGCGGTATGGAAACGGGCTTGCGTTATCGTCATGGCCTCTTCCATGGCGGTAATGGTCGTTGCATTCGGTGCTTTCACCTCGAATGGCAAACCGCGTTGCGTGACAACCTGCCTTAAAAATAAGCGAATGCCATCGCTCATGCTCAGGCCGCATTCGGCGAGAAGCTTGGAGGCGGCTTCTTTTAGCTCTGGCTCAATACGTGTCCTGACATCGGTGGTTTTGATCGAATTCAGCATAATGTGTCTCATATGTAGCTACCATTGCCACTGTAGCACATCCTGACAACAGCCAGCAAGGAGTAAGCCGCTCAGCGTCAAAGCCCCACTGCATTCCATGCCACCGTTCTTAAACAAATTTTTTAGATGCGCAAATTTTTGTTTTTGCTGGCTTTGTATTTTGTCTAAAAAACCTTCGGTTGTTGGATACGACGAAAACAATTCATGCTATTAAAAATAATTTTTATACCTAAATAATCTAATAATTACATGGAAAAACCAGAGATTGCGGACGTTCAAAGCGGGTCTTGGGGGCGGAAGCGCAAATCCTCGCTAAAAACCAAACAACTCCAAAAGGTTATTATCATGATCGCATCAGAAACACTTGTTAGAGACTATACCGGAAAAACTCATATGGCCGAAGTAATAAATAAACATTTAGACAACATATGGCATGCCGTAGATGGTATTGTCGATGAGCCTTTGTTTACCAAACAACGGCTCAAAATCCTCTGGGTACTTCGTGAACCGAATGGGGGTGATTTTGACTTTATGGAATATCTTAGAAACGTTACTGACTATCCGCGATGGAAATCGTCTTATGGATTGGTAGTAAAGGTAAGTCGGATAATTCTTGATGAATTGTTTGATAATGAAAACAATTGGCAGGAAGCTAATCCAGAAGTAATGAAGAGAATTGCCCTGATAAATATTAAGAATACTGAAGGAGGGTCTACCGTTAACTGGGATAAGCTTACGACAAGCTTTAACTCAGACAAATCTTTTCTTACAAAGAAGATCGGTGAAATAAAACCAGATTTAATAATTTGTGGTGGTACATACCATTATATTAAGGAATTGGATATTCAGGGATGTCCGACACTTAATCTATACCATCCAAACCAAAGAAGTATCACCCACAAAAAGTATATTGAAATGGCTATTTCACAATATACAGGGTATCACCAATCGCTTTAGGGATATAGAAAGATGCGGCGAGGAAGGAACCGCATCAATCGCGTAAATTTACGCCTAACAGTCCGTTCGACCGCACCCAGCCACAAAGCGACTTCATGTTATCAAGCTTCGTGGTGTGGCGCGGGGCGGTCAACGCGAGCGTTAATCCTCAATTTTTAAGTCTAAAAAACCTTCGTTTTTTAGACAGACGACTAGACAAATTGGGCCGTTTTATCCAGTATTAAAAATGGCACACCTTGGTTTTCGCTGCTTTTCTTGGCCCCTGGCTGGGTAGTGTCGATTTGCCACTTCACAGCCGAAACAGACTCGCCGCTGTACGGCTCCCTAGTTTCGTCTCCTCGGCGGCTTAATTAAGAGCGATGGAGTTACTAACTGTTATCAGTTTTCGCGCACGCGAAAACTTTAAAAGTATCTCACTCATTGAACGACGAGCATCATTTGGTTTTATCCTTTAGAAAATGAAGAAGTGAGTTAGTTGGTTCGTAATCAGTAGTAAACTCAGCAATGCGCCGCTCCCTTCGTTCTCTCACAGAGAGTACGGCCAATTCATCGTAATCATTTTCGGTTTCTGGTTCCGTTTCGTCGTTTTTCTTGGATTCTTGTACAGCGCTTGCCTTGGCCTTGTTTGGCCCTGTTTTAGAAGGCTTGCCCCGCCTCTTGCGAATTCTGTATAGGATTCCATCAAATGATTTCAGCGTGATTTCAAGTCCGCAAGCAGCCAGTTCCTCGATTATTTTTTTTCGAGGGACACCGGCATTCATGGCACGTTCAATCTCGTCAAAAAAATCATTCACGATTGTCGTTTTCGAGCGTACATCATCATCCTTAGCCAGAGCGAGCAACCTGTCGGAAAAGGTATTTTTATCCATGTGCATGCCTTTATGGAGTAATTGTGTGGTATAAATGCCGGATTTATGCAGTATTATACCAGTAATATTAAGTATATTACTGTATTTATGTAGATTTATTGGCGTACAATTGTAGAAACTATGTAGTACAACTGTAGGATAATTGTAGGATTATGGGGGAGGGGGAAATAATCTAGGGTAGGATAGGCGTAAACGCCGCCATCGTGCTACAAATCCCCACAAGGCAATATAAAAAGCTACTTTTTGAAGTGCTTTTTCCAGTCCATCGCCCCATGCAAAACACGCAATATATGGATTGCCTCGCCTTTGATGGAATAGGCCACGATATAAGGCGTTCCGACAATGACCAGCTCCCGCGTCCCTTTTACCCGTCCAGCCCGTCCTATTTTCGGGTGCTGCAAAAGGGTTTCAACCTGACGCTCTATTTCATCACCCACATGGACGGCGGCTAACGGGTTGTCTTGTGCTATATATTCGATATAGCCTTCCTTGTCTTTCCCGGCTAATTCCGTCCAGTCCAATATCAAGCGTTTGCCCCTTCAGCCTTCTTTAGGAGTTCAGCCCGTTTCATTGCCCATTCAGCCTTGATTTGCTCATGCGGGATGAATACCGTGTCGGGCTTGCCGGCTTCGTCAAGGGCTTGCTGTACCTGCCCCCTAAACCAAGCATCATGCTCGGCGGCTTCATGCGCCCGCTTGAGTGCCTCGGCGCGGTCGGGCCGCTTCTGGTGGGTCTTGGCCTCGGCGGCGTCGTAGCCGCTGGCGTCCACGTCGAAACGGTGGATGCCAAGCCCCTTGAGGTAGGCCATGACGGTCTCCAGCTTGCGGAACAGGCGAAGCTTGCCGCTGCGCTGCGCGGCAAGGAAGCGCTCGGCCATGCCGTACTTGACGGACAGCGCCCAGCCCCCGGCCTGTCCGATGACGTGGGCGGCGCGGATCGCGCCCGCCTCGACCAGGCGCGACAGGGTGCCGTGGTCAATGGTTTCGGTGGTCATGCTTTGGCCTCATAAGGTTGCGTGTCGTAACACCGCCATTCATACCGCAATCAACTGTAACATGCAAGTTCTTAACAGTTGAAAATGACTGTAAATTTGACATATCGCCGCTGTATGCGCACAAGGCGGAAGGGGCCGGGGGCCGAGGAAACCCTGGGGCGGCTTCCCCAACCGGGCAAAAGGGTTCAAAATGCCCGTTTTAACGCCTAATACAAAGTTGGGCGCATCGAAGAAAGAGCAAAAGTGCGTCGGGCAGCAGGGTCCACGGCGATATTGGGTTGTGGCTGTATGGAAGGAAAAGCATCCGTTTGTACCACGCGGTTTACAGTATTCTTAAATTTAATAGGACTTACGCAACCGCTTGAAGCTCGCGCTGAACCCCTGCGGTTCACGCTTTCAGGTCATGCGAAAGACATGGGTATTGACGGGTTTTTAAGTTCCTCCTTCATATACTCTGACAATAGGCTGTTTTTGAGGGCG
>CAIWDB010000037.1 GCA_903911305.1 uncultured Methylococcaceae bacterium
TCGACGGCACGGTATCGGTATTTCCACTGGCCTTTGACCTTGATGTAAGTCTCGTCCATCCGCCAGCTTTTTCCAACTTGGCGCTTCTTGCCTTTCCTAAATGCGGCCTCCAACTGGGGCGTGAACTTCTGGACCCAGCGGTAAATATTGGAATGGTCAACCTCGGCGCCACGCTCTTCCATCATTTCCTCCAAGTTCCGGTAGCTCAGCGGGTAAGCCAGATACCATCTGACACAGGTTAGGATGATTTCTTTTACGAAGCGGTGTCCTTTGAAGTCGATCATGCGGGCAATCCGGGTGGTGTTTGTCGGGCGGCATAGTTTACCGAAATCGCCCCGTCCTTGCTAACGCAACGGAACCTGTTCAAAATCCTTAACGTTTTAAGTCTTGGCTGAAACAACTTGCCAATCAGGTAGAAATTTCAATCAATAGTAGATGAAATTCATATGTATCAGAATAATAAAAGAATATTATAATATTACCATTATGGATATAATGGATATAATGGTGTTTTGATGTCGCTTTTCGTATCTTGCCAGTGCAGTTGTTTTGGGGATTAATATTATTCATAGGATTTACGCATAACCAAGGTTTTGACACTTAATGAACCGCCAATTTGAGTGTAAATAAACTCCTGTAATCGTAAATTTAGGATTTACTAATGCAACACAAGTGGCTTTGATGCTATGATCAACCCACTAATTTAGTTAATGAGGGAGTCGCTAAATATGCCAAAGAAATCATATCGCCGCTTAAAAAATCCCCTGGCCAACGCCATTGGCTTGGCACTTTTGGTCAACGTGCTGCCAGCCAATGCAACTCCATCGTTTGTGATTACCGACCTGAACACTTTGGGCGGCACGTACAGTTCGGGCAACGCCATCAATGCTGCCGGACAGGTAGTCGGTGAATCCAACCTGACGCCTGATATCGTCCATGCTTTCCTTTGGGAAAACGGAGGGATGAAGGACTTAGGAACCTTGGGACTTGGGTTCTTTGGCTTTAGCAGCGCCAAGGCCATTAACGATAATGGGCAAATCGTCGGACAGACATCCACCACGACGAATGCCATCCAAGCGTTCAGTTGGCAGAATGGCACGATGACCGACATAGGGCCAGTGTTTGCCAGCGGATCTTTGGCCTCCGGTGTTAACAATGCCGGCCAGATTGTCGGGAGCGTCCTCTTGGGCACTTCTTTCCCAATCAACCAAGCCAGCTTATGGGCGAATAGCGCTTCCTCCCCGGTGATTCTGCAAAGCCCTGAAAGCACTACTGCCAATGGCATCAACAATGCTGGCTTGGCGGTTGGCACAGCCAACTCCGGTGAGAACGTGCAAGCGTATGTGGATAATACGATCATCGCTCTCTTTAATCCAATCCCGCTGGGATTTCTGCCAAACGGTTCATCCAGCACTGGTTTGGCCGTCAATGATAAGGGGCAGGTGGTTGGTTACGCTGACACCCCGGTCGGCACGAATACGGCAAACCATGCCGTATTGTGGCAGTCAAACCTTGCAATCCAAGACATCGGAACCTTAGGCGGTTCTAATAGCCAGGCGAACGCCATCAATGGCAATGGTCAAGTGGTCGGTTTATCCGATACCCCAACATCCGGCCCTCATGCCTTCCTGTGGAACAATGGGGTCATGGTTGATTTGAATACCATCATCTCGAACAATCCTCAGAATCTCACACTTGCCGCAGCGAATGGAATCAACGCCCTAGGTCAATTTACGGGTACAGCCACTACGTCAACCGGCGATTCCCATGCCTACCTCGCCACGCCCACTGGCACACTGAACTGGACTGCCGGGTCCGGGACTTGGGACAACTCAAGCAACTGGGAATTGGGCTTTGTCCCCAGCCAATATTTGGATGCGGTGATTGCCCCTTCCACCGCCAATATTTCTGTGTCCGGCCCAGCCGCTGCCACGACAGTCAATAGCCTGAGTGTAGGCGGCGGGGCTGGCGTTGCGACGCTCAGTTTGAATGTCGGCGCACCTTTGACGGTCAACACCAATGTCAGCCTGCTGAAAGGCGGAACCTTGAATTTGACAGGGAGCGGTTTGTTAAACAATTCCACGGTGCTGGTGGTGAATGGAGGCAATCTTGACATTCAATCCAATGATGCCAGCGTGAGCGGTGTTCAAATGCTGGCGGGTTCGATTGTTGGCACAACCGGGACCTTGACCTCGGCCAGTGACTTTGTCCTGCAATCAGGTTCTGTGAGTGCCAAGCTTGGCGGATCGGTGGGGCTGACCAAGACCGCCCCAGATACCATCGTGTTGAGCGGGACCAACGCTTACACTGGGCTAACGACCATTGGCGAAGGTACCTTGTCGCTGGCAGGTAATGGGTCCATCTTACAATCTAGCGGCGTGACGGATAACGGAGTCTTTGATATATCGGGTGTCAATCAGGGTGCTTCCATCAAAACGCTATCCGGTAACGGCAGCGTGGTTCTGGGCAATCAGACGCTGACGTTGACCCAAGCGAACGGACTCTTTTCTGGTTCAATCGTTGGCACGGCTGGAAGCCTTAGTTTGGCAGGGGGCGCGCAAACTCTCAGTGGAACCAACAGCTATACCGGGGCAACCAATATTAACAACGGTATCTTGTCGCTGGCGGGGGGCGCAGCCATTGCCGACACAGGCGAGGTGAACATAAGCCAGACGGGAACCTTGGACTTGCTCAACAACGAAACCATCGGATCATTGAGCGGGGCAGTGGGAAGCCAAGTCACCTTGAATGCCAATACCTTGACTACGGGCGATGCCAACAACACCGCCTTTGCGGGGAATATGAGTGGCACGGGCGGACTGGTCAAGCAAGGCACCGGCACATTCATCTTGACAGGCGCAAACACATTTGGCGGCGGAACGACCGTCAGTGCGGGAGCATTGCAGGGCGATACCACTAGCTTGCAGGGCAACATTGCCGATAACGCCGCAGTCGTTTTCGATCAGGCCACAACGGGAACTTACGCCGGAGTCTTGTCGGGAAGCGGCAGCTTGACCAAGCAAGGTGCGGGTTTGCTTAACTTAACAGGCGGCAACACCTATGGCGGCGGAACGTCCGTCAGTGCGGGTACATTGCAAGGGAACACCACCAGTTTACAAGGCAACATCGCCGACAATGCCGCCGTCGTTTTCGATCAGGCCACAACGGGGACTTATGCCGGAGTCCTGTCGGGGAATGGCAGCTTGACCAAGCAAGGCGAGGGTACGCTTGTTTTGACTGGGGCCAATATCTACAGCGGCGGCACTACCGTTTCAGCGGGGACATTGCAAGGCGACACGACCAGTTTGCAGGGCAACATGGTCAATAATGCGGCTGTCGTTTTCGATCAAGCCGCTGATGGAGCCTATTCCAGCGCTATGACGGGAACTGGCAGCTTGACCAAGCAAGGTGCGGGTTTGCTTAACTTGACAGGTAGCAATACCTACAGCGGTGGAACGACAGTCAGTTCGGGTATATTGCAAGGAAACACTTCCAGCTTGCAGGGTAACATTGCCGACGATGCCGCTGTCGTCTTCAACCAAACCACCGATGGAACCTATGCCGGTGTCCTGTCGGGAACTGGCAGCTTGACCAAGCAAGGCTCGGGTTTGCTCAACTTGACAGGTAGCAATACCTACAGCGGTGGAACGACAGTCAGTGCGGGTACATTGCAAGGCAACACCACCAGTTTACAAGGCAACATCGCCAACAATGCCGTCGTCGTGTTCGATCAGGCCACAACGGGGACTTATGCCGGAGTCCTGTCGGGAACCGGCGGCTTGACCAAGCAAGGCGCGGGTTTGCTTAACTTGACAGGAAGCAACACCTACCGCAGTGGAACGACAGTCAGTTCGGGTACATTGCAAGGCAACACTACCAGCTTGCAGGGCAACATCGTCAACAATGCGGCTGTCGTTTTCGACCAGACGACGGACGGAACCTATTCCGGCGCTATGACGGGAACTGGCTTGTTGACCAAACAAGGGGCAGGAACGCTTAGCTTGACTGGTTCGAACATCTTCAGCGGTGAATTTTTACTGGCTGGCGGCGCTTTGAACGCCCAAGGAGCCTTCAACAATCAAGCTACCGTTGTCATCTTGTCAGGTAGCACTTTGAATAACGCAACAGGGAACAATTTTTCCAACGCAGGCACCATTTTCAATCAAGGAACCATTGTCAATGCGGGAACCATGAGCAACCAAGCCACTTTGATTAATCAGTCTGGTGGCATTTTAAATAACTCGATCAACGCTGTCATGACCAATTTAAACGAGTTATCAAACTCTGGGACAATCAACAACACTGGGACGTTGAATAACCAAGGCAATCTCGTCAATCAACCGGGCGGCATCTTGAACCTTTCCGATGGAAGCCAATTCATCAACAGTCGAATCTTCACCAATCTTGGGACCGTCAACCTTCAAGGCATATGGACGGGCTCTGAAAGTTCCCTAGCCTTGCTCAACAACCAAGGCACCTTCAACATCAGCGGCGCGGGTTCCCATGTCATTGATGGCAATGTGATCAACCAAGGCACGGTTAATGTCCATGAGGCATCGGTAACTTTCACCGGCAATTTCGTCAATAATGGCGCCTACATCAGCGACCCATCCACCAACCAGTTCACCAACCTGTCGGTGGGAACGACTGGCTACATTGCCGCCAGCCCGCAAGACACCTTTATTGTCAATGGCGACTTCGCCAACGCCAGTACCCAGAACACGCAGTGGAACACCAGCAACGCCAACCTCGTGTTCGCCAGCGCCACGCCGGGCCAGACCGCCCAACACCAAATGCAACTAGCGGGTGCCGATAAGGGTGCCTTTGCCTCTGGTGCGGTCAACAACTTTGCGTGGGGTTCTGTGACCCTGAGCAACGGCGACCGTCTAACACTGTCCGACGGTAATGCCACACCCGGCGCGGCGCTTTACGCCCGTCAGGTCAACCTGCCGGGAGGTGTGGGCGAACTGGCCAACATCAGCAGTAGCTATAACATCTACTTCGACCCGACATTACCGGCCAACCAACCCCTGCTCGGCGGTCAGCGCTTCGGCAGCGGCGGAGGTTTATTGTTGCCGTGGGATTTCGTGCCGTTCGCCCCAGGCACCGTCAACGCCGCCGATTTGACGCCCAACGAAAAGAACTTTGCATCGGCCTTGGACGAAGCGTGTACCATACCCAGTGGAGCGTTGGCGGCTCGCTGTGTGCAACTGCAAGGGCTTAGCGTTCCGCAGCAAAAGCAAGCCATCGCCTCGCTGACCCCAGACCAAGTGCCTGCCCAAACTGACACGGCCGTCAAGTTCAGTGCGACCCGCATGGACGGCCCGCTGGCCCGACTGGCGGTAATACGAGCCGGTGGATCTGCGCCGTTTGCGATGAATATCAACGGCATGACAATACCGCTTGCCGGCAGCAAATGGTCATCCCTGTTCGGGCAGAAAACCAAGGGCGGCGCGGCCAGCGCGGATGCCGAACCGTTCCGCGACAGCCCGCTGGGCGTATTCATCCAAGCCCGCTTCAACTTCGGCGACATGGACAGCAACACGTGGAGCCGGGGCTTCAACTCGCAGACTCGTAACGTCACCGCCGGGGCTGACTACCGCCTCACCGACCAGCTTGTCGTCGGCGCGGCCTTCAATTACACCAACGTCACGACCAATTATGTCAACAATTCTGGCCGCATCGACAGCGACACCTACATGGGGGCGATTTACGGGAGTTACTTTCTACCGCACGACTTCTACGTGGACTGGGTCGCCAACTACGGCGGCAATGACTACGCTTTCCGGCGGCAATACCTCTATCCGGGATTTGTCGGTCAGTCCAACAGCAGTCCGTCCGGCAACCAGTACAGCTTCGCGGTCAGTAGCGGCAAAGAGTTTAACTGGCAGGAGTGGCTGTTCAACCCCTATGTGCGGATGGAATACCTGAACTTGCACATCAATGCTTATGACGAAAACATAGGCGGCGGTTTTGGCATCGCCACTGGCGGGCAGACCAACCACTCCTTCGTCACCGACCTCGGCTTGCAGATCAGCCACGCCGTCAGCCTGCCATGGGGTGTGGTGACCCCGTCTATGCGAGTGGAATGGGAACATCAATACCTAAACGACAACCGCGCCATCAACATGCGACTGTCCGAGGCAGCGGCGGGGCTGGGCTACTTCAGCGTGCAGACCGGCAACCCCGACCGCGACTATGTCAACCTAGGCGGTTCGGTTAGCGCGGCCCTGCCTAACGGCGGCGGTGCGTTTATCCGCTACGAGACATGCTTGGGCCAGACTTACATCTCAGAACACATCGTCGAGGGTGGAGTCAGGTTGACGTTTTGATAGGCATAACGCACAAAGCCGAATGCCAAATATACCCCAAAAAAAATGGCCCCGACGCAACGGGGCCAAGGCTACCATTATTCAAGCGTAGGGGTTATTCAGGCCAATAATTCTGGTTTGACGATTTCCAGCCATTCATCAATGCGTTCCTCAGTCAAATCCTTTTGGTTGTCGTTGTCTAAAACCAAGCCGACAAAATCGCCATCGACAATTGCCTTGGATGCCTCAAAACTATATCCGTCAGTCGACCAAGTGCCTATCACCTTCGCGCCAGATTCAATGACTTGATCGTAGATGAAAATCAATGCATCGACGAATTCGTGACCGTATCCTTCTTGGTCGCCCAAGCCGAACAAGGCGACAACCTTGCCCGACAAATCCACTCCCTTCAACTTGGGCAAAAATTCTGCCCAACTTTCAGCGCTGGCACCAGAATCTAGGCCGGGAAGCTCCCCGTCACCCAAGGTGGGAGTCCCCAATATCAATGCATCGTACTTAAGCAGATCATCCACGGTGGCTTTGCTGACATTGACGGGTGCATCTGCATCGTCACCGAGTTTTTTGTGGATGGATTTCGCAACGCGCCGTGTGTTCCCGGTGTCGGAGCCAAAAAATATGCCAATTTTACCCATATCAATATCCTCGTCAGAAAAATAAAATATAAAACTTTAGGTTTAGAAAATCACCCGCAGGGTCGCGGTTCGAGATTAAAATGTAAAAATCGCCGGATGGCATTGTCTTTGTTAATCGCCCAAACATTCATTACCCGCCCCGCTTAAACACGATCTGCCGAAGGTAGCGTTTTTTGTCCGTTGACAACATCCATACACAATTTAGGCCAATAATGAAAACCGGCTTTGGCACGGGAAGATTCACTACAAATCAGTGTTTTGGAAGACAGTAGAGACGGCAGATTGTGATGGAATCCCCCACAGTCCTGCCGTCATTGTCGCAAACCTTACAATCTGCGCCAAGGCGCAGGGGTGCGCACGGACTCCCACACCGGGCTTTCGATGGTCAAGGCTAATTGTCGGACTAGTTCCAACATGCCGTCGTAACCGGCATAACCGAATTCACGCTCTTGGTTGATGTCTAGGAAGGCTAGTCGTGCCTTGAGTGCGGTGTACAGGTTGCGTCCGCCGGCGATCAAGATGTCGCAACGGTAATCTTTGACCACTTGCAACAGTTTTCTTGGGCTGACATCGTCCAACATCAAGGCTTCCTCGCCCATTAGTTCGCGGATGCGGGCCTTGTCCTCTTCTGTCGATTTCTTCGTGCCGGTGGCGACCACGACTAGCCCTAAATCTTGCAAAGCCGACACGACTGACCAGCTTTTCACCCCGCCGGTGTTCAGCAAAACCCGTTTTCCATTGAGCCGCTGCTTCCAAGGTTCCAGTGCGGCAAGGATGCGAGATTCTTCGCGGGCGATCAATGCCTCAGTGCGGGCCGTCAAATCGGGGTCGCAAATCAATCGGGCAAAATCGCGCAAGGCTTGGCTGGTGTCGCTAATACCATAAAAACTACCCTCGAACCACGGAGTGCCGAATTGCTTTTCCAGCTTGCGAGCCACATTGAGCATGGCTTTGGAACACACCATCATATTGACCTTGGCCTTGTGCATGGTTTGCACTTCGCGGAAGCGGGCATCGCCCGACAAGGTGCAGAGCACCCGCAAACCCAACTCATCCAATAACGGCAACACATGCCAAAATTCGCCGGCGATGTTGTATTCGCCAATCAAGTTCACATCATGCACTGTAATGCCCGGTCTTTGCACCGAAGCAGGCAAAGGGTCAGGGTCGCGGGTTCCGACGACATACTTCACCATGGCATCCCCGGCTATGCGGTTGCCCATGTTTTTGGTTCCATAGAAACCTGCCGAATCAACGGGAACCACCGGCACACCGAAGCGTTCACTGGCGGCTTTGCACACTGCTTCAATGTCGTCGCCGATCAAGGCCGGAACACAGGTGTTGTAAATGAACACAGCAGGTGGGGCGTAGGTTTCCACCGCTTGCTTAATGGAATGAAACAAACGTTTTTCCGACCGGCCCATGACAATATCTTGCTCGGTCAGGTCAGTGGTCATGCCCATTCGATACAGGGTCGGCCCGGATGAGCGGGTGCCACGGTTGTCCCAAGAACTGCCCGCACAGGCAATCGGCCCGTGGACAATATGGGCTACATCGACGATGGGCAACAAGGCAATCTGCGCCCCGTCGAAAGCACAACCGCCTGCACTGGCGCCGGGACTCGGCTTGGAACAGCCTGATTTGGACTTCTTGTTGTGTTCACAAGCCGGCTCATCCAAAATCTCGGCAATTTGTTTGTTTGATTTCATACGTGTTCCTGCCATTGGTTGGACTTTGGAAGGAACCTAGCAAACTATGGGCCAGGGTTTATCTGGTTGATATTTATAGATGGAGGGTGAGGGGGGTTGTAGGGAACAGGACAAAGAACGGATAACATTCCAAGGGGATGTTATCCGTTCTTTTGCTCCAAGAGCAGGGTTTTGACATCTTGCCATTACGCCATTTTGACGGCAATGCTGTTGAAATAAACCCGCATATCATAGGCAGTAGGGCGGCAACCCCTTGCCGCCAAGGAAATAATCAAGTCCGTTGTTGGCATGGGGATGCCGACCTACTGATTAATTTAACAGCATTGCATCTTGATGGATGCTATGAACAGCAGAATAACAATGTGCTATTCAGTAGCCTTCCCAAACACCCCAAATTCGGCCTCTTTCATGAGTTCACACATAGCCGCACCACTTAAACCCAAACGCATAACCCAACACACCGCTGCCAATTATCAATTTTTCATAGGTTTTCAGTGACTCGTCGGCCAGTACACGGATGCTTTCAGGCAGAGCCAATGGCGGCACTGCGCCGATCACATATCCCGTGTGTTCTGCGACTTGGGAAGGGTCGGCCAGCGTCAAGCGGCGCTCGTTTAAATGTTTCCGTAGCACACCCCAGTCGGCTTTGTTAGAACCGGCAATGGCAAGCAGAACATAGCTTTCGGCATCGGTGCGGAACAAGATCAGAGATACTGATGTCTTGGATTTTATGAATATCCCATTTCCAGAATTAGCCGTAGATTGGTCCTAGGGAATAGGGTTTCCGTCAGCGGGCGAACATGGCCGCCGCCAGCGGGGCGGCATCGGAGCGGTAGTCGGTGGCGAGGATGGCGGTCTGGTGGCCGCGCTCGGTGAGCTTGCGGAACGGTTGTGTTGCGTTAATTCCTTCGACCGCAGTTTGGCCGCCCTTACAGGCTTTTAGGCGGCCAATGAATAGAATTGTCCTGCGGCAGACAAACCTTGGCTTTCGCCAGCCACCATCTGGCCTTTCTTGATCATGTGCA
>CAIWDB010000038.1 GCA_903911305.1 uncultured Methylococcaceae bacterium
GAAAAGGGTTCAATACTTGAAGTTATTCACAAGTCGGTGGTTCTGATATTTCAAAAAACTTCTGATTTCTGATAATTCGCGGTAAAAAATCAAAAAAGTTATTTTTATAAATTTCAATTTATTGGAATTATACGGTAACAAATTGGTGGGGGTTCATGTGACAGATTGAGGGGTTATGTGACAAATTTAGCCGGTAGCCGGCTAGGCCGTATTACTTCGCCATGCTTCGAATTCCGGCATGAACTCATTACGAATGCCTTCGACATGCCAAGCCTTTTCGGGGGGGATATTGGGATAACGCCGTTTATAGGTTTCGTTATGGGTCAAAAACTCGATGACCAGCGCCGCCATCTTCGCCCTGCCTTCGTCCAATTGAGTGAGTTCAGGGGGTTGTGCTTGAGCCGCTTTTGTTTTATTGGGTTTGGGTTCCTCTTTGGGTTGGAACGAAAACGTCAGATGAGTGACGTTGCGGCCGGATTTTCTCTGCGCATAACTGACCGTCAAGTCCGAATGCTCGTTGATTTGCGCCACGGCAGGGTCAATGACCCGTTTTTTCAAATCCTTGATGGCAGAATATTTGTCACCTAGTTGAAACGTTTCACGCAACCACTGCACCGACACTTCGCGCTCGTGGATGTCCCGCCATTGGATTAGCAACTCGTACAATCGAATGGCGTAAGAACTATCCATTTTTGCCACCGCTTTCAAACGGTACTTGGTGAACTGGGCACTGAGTTCAGTCAGGTAGGGCAGCATGTCCTTGTTGAAGCGCAGACAGACACGCCCCTCGCTTTCGATGTACATAATGCTCTGCACCCAACCGCAAATTAACACTTGCTTGCGTTTTGTGTTGCCGTTAGCTTCCTTTTCTATGCGCACCTCGCGGCGCTTAAGCCGCAATGCACCTTCCTGTAAATCTCGGTAAGTGGTTTTGATATCGTTTTCTGACACTTCCGCGATGTCAGTCGCCGTGACCGAATACATGATTTCGTCGGTGATAGGCTCGTCCCGGCGCACTTGGCTGATGCAAGCCAACACAATACGTTGCTCGATCACGCTTAGACGATAACAAGCTTCCACCAAGCTGTTGGACTTGTAAACCATGGCGCGTTCTAGATTTGGCATTAGTAGCAATTGTTCGTGATGATCTAAAAAGGACATATTATATTATGTCCTTATAAACCGTCAATCTGTCCCTTTATTGACCGTCAATCCCTCCCTTTATCGCCGTCAATCCGTCCCTAAATAACCGTCAATATGTCCCTATATCGGATACGAAACCCTTACCAGCCGTGGCTTACAGCCATCGTAAAAGGATTAAAAGGAAAAAGTTTTAAAAAAACGCACAAGCGCGATTTTTCAACCGTCAATCTGTCCCTATATCGACGTTAGCTGCTTCCCAAACTAGAGCTTGGGAAGCAGAGCAACCCGGAATTTGTAGGCATATCGCCCGAAGTCAGTCCTCACATTACCCGGAATTTGTCCGTATATGAACAGTAGAAGCCTTGTAATTCAAGGCTTTCAAGGCACTTAAAAGTTGTAACAGTTTGAAAAGCACCACAAGCCCAAAAACGCTTGTGGATAACTTAGCGCACACTAGCACAAGTGGTCGTCAATCCCTCCCTTTATGACCGTCAATCCCTCCCTATATCGACGTTAGCTGCTTCCCAAACTAGAAGCTTGAGAAGCAGAACAACCCGGAATTTGTAGGCATATCACCCGAAATCAGCCCTGACATTGCCCGGAATTTGTCCGTATATGAACGCTAGAAGCCTTGTAATTCAAGGCTTTCAAGGTGCTTAAATGCTGTAACAGTTTGAAAAGTGTCAACGACAATTTAATTTTGACCCATCACTCGGCGGTTTTTGGTTATTGCGCGTTTTCTGGGTGAGTGACCGGAACAATTCCAGCCAAGTAGGTTGGGCGCGTCTCTTTGCGCCC
>CAIWDB010000039.1 GCA_903911305.1 uncultured Methylococcaceae bacterium
ATGCAATAACAATCGGAGAACCATCATGCAACCGAAACTTGTCATCGCATTTGATACGCTGAACGAGGCGGATTTTCAGGCCAAGGCCGGACATATCCTGTCCTCATTGACCAACAATCCAAACTTTCCAGAGCCTTGGCCTGAGCCAGTGCCTTCTTTGGCCCAACTCAATGAAGCGTATAAGGTTTATCTGGATGCCTACCATGCCAGCCTGACCCGCGACACCTTAAAGATCAAACAACGCGACGCGGCAAGGCAGACCTTGACCGACATGCTCAAGCATCTTGCCAGCTATCTTGAAGTGATCGCGCATCTCGACACCGATAAACTAATCACCACTGGCTTCGATTTAAGAAAGGACATCGTGCGCGGCATCTATGGCGGCATCTTGCCGGCCCCGTCCGATTTTAAGATCACCCACGGCCCGAAAAGCGGCACATTGCTGCTGCATGTGGCACGGCTCGCCGGAGCAAAGAGCTATGATGTACAAATGGCCCAAGGCGACCCTACTATTGAAGCCAGTTGGCAACATGCCACCAACTCGGCCACCGGAACCCATATCCTGCTGGAAGGGCTAACCCCCGCCCAAACTTACTGGTTTCGCGTCCGCGCCATTGGTAGCGGCGGCGATGGGGTTTGGACTGATCCGGTCAGTGTGATTGTGACTTGAAGGTGTTATTATTGGGAAAATCGGTAGGGTGCGGTGAGCTTGTCCTGAGCGTAGTCGAAAGGGTTGCGAACCGCACTTTTGATAAGTAACTTAGATTCGTTTCTTGCTGTATTCCATACGCCCCATATTTAATTGAAATCTAATCTAAATAAATGGATAAAAAAACTATTTGTCTGGGCCAGATCAACTTCAGCAATTGACGTATAAATTTCGTGAAAGTCTTAAAGAATGGCTCGACGAAGGAAACAATCGTAAAATTGTTGTAATTGATGGACAAGATATACCACTTTTGACTGCATCAATATCTGAAGTTATTAATTATGCACTTGAATTTACACAGATGTGGGTGCAGTGTTGCGAAGAAAGTAAAAAAGAATTTGCAAAGATTTGGTTTATTGATTGTCGCGGTTTATATATTAGTCGGCAGCCACAGGATATATTTCTAAAGGAAAGTTTAAAAAAATTAGCACCAGCTAAATTCAATGATTCGATAATTAGTTTTGGGATTTTATTTGCTCACACGGTATTTCTTGGTGATGTTGAATTTAGAAATGTTGAATTTCGTTATGACTGTCATTTTAACGAGTCCATATTTTATGGAGAAGTTATATTTGATAATGCATCATTTTCTAGGGAAACATTTTTTTCAGGATGTGATTTTAAATTTAATAAAGCAGCATCATTTCATGCAGCTACATTTTCAAGGCGTGTAGATTTTTCAAATGCGCACTTTAACCGCGCTCCGATTTTAACCGAATCTAAGTTGCCCCAAGGATCGACATTTGATGGCGTTTCATTTAATCAAAGAACTAATGAACTAAAGCAACACGACCTTCGACAAGAATTCATAGCGTTTCGAACCTTAAGACAAATCACGGGGACTTATAAAGGGCAACAAGATGAAGCTATTTTTTTCGCTTTTGAGCAAAGATGTTATCGCAAAGCATTTTTGGCGTTACGTTTAGTTTGGAAGAAAGAATCATATAAGACTGATTTACAAGGTAATCAAGGGTTGGGAGATTTGCTAATTTGGGATACTTGGAAAAGTATTAAAGGTTGGAGGTTTTGTTGTAAGCCTGTAGACTGGTTGATTTCATGGTTTTATGATTTTCTGTCAGAATACGGAAGCGATCCAAGCAGAGCAGTATTTTGGTTGTTTTTCATAAATATTATATCTGGGGTTTTATACGAATATTGTTTTATTGCTGTTGACTGTAAATCTTCTAAAATCTTTGATTTTTGCTACTCAACAGATGTCCCTATATTTGCTCAGAAACAATCTGCTATATATTTAGTGCTACAAAACTTATTTAATGCATCTGCTCTCATATCTAACAAAGCATCAATTATTGTCCATAACCCATATGTTATTTTTTTGGGTATTTTTCAGATTCTTGCTACATATATCATTTTAATACTTATTGCATTAGCCATTAGAACAAAATTTCAAAAAGGGAGCGCCAATTAATTTGGTATTACCTTAAATTGTATTCTAATATTTTTCAGCAATAAAAAGGAAAAACAATGAAGCTTACAAGCTTTGTCGCCGCACTATGCATTGTTATTATGATAATATCTCTAGGATGTACAACTAATAAGATTCTTACAGCAACGGGCGGAAGCCGTTCTGATGGAACGGTTAAGTTATCATTCGAATATGGTATTTTTGAATCTCCGAAAGTTGATGAGCAACAAGGATTGAACATAGCTAAACAGAGATGTGCAGTATGGGGATATAATGATGCTGAAGCATTTGGTGGAATGACAAGAACCTGTAATGTATTTGGTAGTAGCGGTTGTACGGGATGGATAGTAACCTATGAATATCAATGTACGACAGGCAGATATTCAGCGGTCCTGAATAGGAATTTAGAACCCCCTATTTATACAAATAATTCTGCTGGTTCTCAAAATAATGGAAATTCAAGCATTACTTTTTCAGGTAAACCAGTTCAAGAAAAATCTCCTAATTCTTCTCAAGGGATTATGGCTTATGAAGCTGAGGCTAAAGCAATGAATTATGGGTGTATTGGAAGTAATGGTGGTCGTCCAGGTTCAAATCTTATTGGACTGGAAAATAATATGGAACGCTATCAAATAACTTGCTTTAATGGAATATTGTACATTAGATGTGAATCACGGATGTCAGGTTTATGTGTTAAAGAATGATAATTTTACTTCTTCTGACAATGGTGTAACTTAAAAATAGCTGAGTAGAATGGGCAAACGGTTTTATCGTTTGCCCACGCGGAACGGAAACCAAGGCCGTAAGGCGGAACTATGGACGGGTTCCGCCGAATGTGTCGGTTGAAATTTCTCTTTCGGCGGATTACATCCCTGTATCCGCCCTACATATTTATGATGCGACAACTAGGTAGGCCGTATTGCGCCTAATGTTCAAGCTTAAACAATCGAAGCCATGTATATTTACCTTGACAAAATAAATTTCCAATGTCGTTCCTCTAGTGTCATTTTTATATGAGCAAGCACGAAAAAATCCTTGCAAGAATGTGGAACAATCCGCGTGATTGGAAAATCGAAGAATTAATTTCGATAGCAACTCATTACGAAATTGAAGTACGCAGTGATGGTGGGAGTCATCATGTGTTTTCTCACCCACTGGTTCCGCTAACGATTTGTGTCCCAGCTCATCGCCCGATAAAGCCAGTTTACATACGCCAATTTCTCTCATTAATTGAACAGATTGAAGGGGTAACTTTATGATAGTCGCTGTAAAACCCATTTCCCGTGCTGAACCGCCCTATCCGTTTGAGGCTTATGCGCATATTATCAGTCCACTGTCAGAAGATGAAGGTGGAGGATTTTTGATTACCTTCCCAGACTTACCGGGTTGCATGTCGGATGGGGCTACGGAAGCCGAGGCCATTGAGAATGGACAGGATGCATTCCATGCTTGGGTATCGGCTTATGCCGATTCTGGCAAGGCCATTCCACTTCCCGCCTTTCGGCCCGAAACCATCAACCCATCCAAAACGTCAGCATTATTTATCACTAATTTACCCAAAAAATTACATGTTCAGTTATCAGAGTGCGCTAAACTTGAGGGTATGAGCATGGATGCCTTGGCATTGTCATTGATTGCGGAAGGATTGGAGCGAGGTGGATTTCATGTTTGATGTCAGTCCCGTAGAATGCATTGGGGTATGAAGCGCATCAATCACGCAAAATACGTCTTCTTCCCCAGCACATTCCATGATCTCAGGCTTTAGTTTTTTCCTCAGGTATAATGCTCCTAACTTCACCAAACAACCAACCCCATGGAACACTTTCCCTGCTGGAATTCAACGACATCCGCCGACCCAGCAAGGCCGTAAGGCGTAACCATGGACGGGTTCCGCCGACTGTTGTTGGTTGAAATTCTAATTCGACGGATCACATCCTTGAATGTGCTTTAAATTACTATTCGACAGAACAGAGGTTAAAACCATGTATACTGCCATTAATGGCATTTATGAAAATGGTCAAGTCATTTTGCAAGAAGCACCACCGACCCTGCAAAAATCAAAAGTCGTGGTCATGTTCATCACTGAAGAAGACAAGGCAACCCCACTTACCAGCAAAGGAGTGAGGCTGGGGAGCCTAACAGGGAAAGGCTATGCTATTCCCGATGATTTTAACTTGCCGTTGGAAGATTTGAAGGACTATATGTGATATGCGCCTTCTGATAGACACTCAGATTATTATTTGGGCATTGATAAACCCTGAAAAGTTTTCAACTAAGGCAATAAATCTGCTGGAATCGAATGATATTCTTGTCAGCCACATTTCATTGTTTGAAATCGCCATCAAGCAAATAATTGGGAAACTTCCAGAATTAGATATACCAATTGTTGACCTAATTACACAAATAGAACAAGACGGTTTTAATATTCTTCCGCTACAAAACAGACATATTGAAGACTATGATGCAATTCCGATTTTTCCAGAGCATCGCGACCCTTTTGATAGGATTTTATTGGCAACGGCATTAAGCGAGAACATTCCTATCCTGTCGGCTGATACAAATTTCAAACTTTATATGCCTGATGTACAGATAATCATGAACTCTTGATTTATTGGTGTCTTGCGAGAAAATATACATAATCATTATCACAGGCCTAAACTTATTCCACGGGTATAATATCCCTAAGACCATCATTCAAACAACCCCATGGAACAGCTTTCCCTATTGGAATCTAACATTCGCCGACTCACCAAAGGTAAAGAACTAACAATGAATCGGTTGCCAAAGGTTTCCAACTCCAATACGAAAACAATAACGGAAAGCTATATCAAGGCACAGGATAGATTGGCTGGCATCGTTGGACGAGGCCAGCATTGATCTGGTGTTTGCCGACCCGCCTTACAACATCAAGAAGGCCGATTGGGATAGTTTCGAGAGCCATGAACACACTATCGCGTGGTCTAACCAGTGGATTAGCCAAGCCTAGCAGGTGTTGAAATCGACGGGTTCCTTGTATGTGTGCGGCTTTTCGGAAATCTTGGCGGAATTGAAACACCCGATCTTAAATATCAGGCATTAACCTAAACAAAATCATTTAATGAAATTTGGTAAACTAGATTTCCATCGTCAATTTATGAGGCGTAACAAACAATGCAACTGACACTAGACATTTCTGATGAACTTGCCTCTCGTATTGGCCATAAAAGTGCGCGATTGCCGAAAATTATTGCTTTGGGGTTAAGGGAAATGGATGCGGAAGGCGCTGCCGGCTTCAAAAGCTTGGCTGATGTGTTGGAATTCCTCGCCAGTCTTCCTCTGCCAGAGCAGATTCTTGCACTCCGCCCTTGCGAACAATTGCAAAATGAAATCGGCGATCTGCTCGCAAAATGCAGAGAGGGAAGCCTTACCGATGATGAAGAGCAGCAATGGCAACACTATCAATATATTGAACACTTGGTGCGCAAAGCCAAAATTCGTGCCGCTACCCAACTTACCCAAGCGTGAGCCATACCCACATATCGGCCTCGCTGCGCCGAAAGGTTTTTGAGAAAGCCGGGGGGCGATGCGAGTATTGCAGATTACCGGAACGCTTTAGCTTTGCTGTCCATCAAATCGACCATGTCATCCCGGAAAAGCATGGCGGCGAAACCGTTGAAGATAACCTTGCCCTTTCATGCATACTTTGCAATAAGTATAAATGCAGCGATCTGGCATCTATCGATCCTAAAACTGGCAAGATTACACCACTGTATAACCCTAGGACTCAACAGTGGCCCTTGCATTTCTCATTGAACGAAGATGGTTTTCTTGTATCTGAAACTGCGGAGGGCCGCGCCACTATTCGAACATTACAACTCAATAGGGCTGAGCGCATTGAAGAGCGTAGGTTGATGAAAGGGGCTGGCTTCTGGGATTTATAAGTGTGTCTTATCGCGGTGAGTCATATTGCGCCGATTTTCTCCCCTTTCCATCTCTCACATTTCGGTTAGAATCTACCACGCATTGTTTAATCCACGATTTAAGAGAATCTTTGCCATGTCCATGAACTACCCATTTTACCTAGTCCGTGATCCCTCCATTTGTGGGGGTGAAACCGTGATTAGGGGAACCCGCGTGACCTTGCATACCGTGTTGGCAAGCCTTGCGGAAGGGATGACAGCGGCAGAAATTCTACAGGACTTTCCGACCTTGGATGAGAAGGCTATCCGTGCAGTGATTGCTTTTGCCGCAGTTTCGTCTGAAGAATACTTGCCTTTGCCTTCCGTTCCGACATTTGCATGAAAATCAAACTGGATGGGAATCTGCCCACTAGACCAGTTCCGCTGCTTACAATAAGCTTGGTCATCCAGTGGATACCGTGTCGGATGAAGGATTGACCGGGAAACCGGATAATAATGTCTAGTGAAGGGGAATTCAAGCAGAAACCAGACCTTATGGCACAGGCGTAATCGTGACTTCCAATGGCGTATTGCCCCAGTCATAACCGCCATAAACGATAAAATCAATCAATGTGCCGGCAATGATTGCCCTAGTCAAGTTGAATTTTCCAGCATCAAAGCCATTCCATAACCATTGGCCGTTTTGCCTGATGCCTAAGCGCATGACACCTTTATCGCCTTTAAAGAATTCCCCAGTAATTTGATACTGCCCATCATAAGGGGCAGTCCAGCGTAGCACCGCAGGTTCATATTGGCATCCGGGATGCAAAGCAAGTAGCCCCACAGCCACTCGATGCAGTGGTTTTTTGCCTAGATTGCGCCATATTTGCGGGGTATTGTCATAACAACCCGCTGTAAACCATGCTGGCAACGAATTATCTGCGGCGTTAAAGGCAGTATGCAGTTGGAACTGTTGGGTATCGTTTGGTATCCAGCCATAAGACCAAACCCCATTGGGGTTTCCATTTTCAATAGTGAAGTCGATAGTTGGTTTGTATACGGTGTTTTCCGCCTGTGCGATGCTTGCTGCCGAAAGAAGTGCAGTGGCGAAGCATGTCAATACCTGTTTGTTCATTGCAGCTTGTCCTATGGTAATTTAGACTGGAAAAAACGTGGGGATGCTTGGGTTAGTTTTTTCTGCTAGACCTTATTGTTTCATGTTACGCGCTATAGCTTCTGTGTCAATATAGATTTAAGCTGATGTTACGCAGCGGCTTAAGATTGGTTCGTCAAAGCCTGCCCTGAGCGAAGTCGAAGGGCCTGCTTTGACCGGCGAAGCAAGCTTCGCATTTGTAATCTCAACTCAAAGCAAGCCCTTCGGCTTTGCTCAGGACAGGCTATGAAAATCAGAAAAATTATTGTCGCCTTACTCATTACGCTAACGACATCCTGCGCATACCAAGGTGCAAACCAGGGGGTTGGCCCTGTCTCCGTCCGCGTCATCGCTTTTAATGATTTCCACGGCAACCTAGTGTCGCCGGGTGATTTTTTAGGCAAAGCCTCGGGCGGGGTGGATTACCTAGCCAGTTATGTGAACTCACTCAAGCTTAACCACCCTTATCATGTCGTCGTTTCGGCGGGTGACTTGACCGGGGCCAGCCCATTTTTATCCAGTGCTTTCCACGACGAAGGCACCATCGAAACCATGAATCGGCTAGGTTTGGAATACAATGCTTTGGGTAATCATGAATTCGATAATGACAAAAATGAGATACTGCGCAAACAGAACGGAGGATGTTTTGCCGGTGGGGTGGTTGGGCTGGATACTTGTCTCGGTGCGGCAAGCCCGAACCCGGTTCCTGTGCCTAACCCTTTTGAAGGGGCTAAATTCAAATACTTGTCGGCCAACGTGCTGGTTAAGTCTACAGGCAAAACCTTATTCCCGTCCTATGACATCAAACACTTCGTCACCGAAACTGGCAATAACATTCGTATTGGGTTCATTGGTATCGCATTGAAGGACACGCCTAGCATGGTCACGCCAGCGAGCGTGGCTGATCTGGCATTCTTGGATGAAGTGGAAACGGTCAATCAGCTTGTGCCTAAACTGCGATCTGAAGGTGTCGAGACTATTGTGGTGTTGGTGCATCAAGGAGGAAAGCAAGGTTCCACTGTGCCAAACTCGATCAATGATTGTTCGCTAAAATCGGGTGACGTGGACGATCCCTTGGCTGTACAGCCAATTAGAGAACTCGTTAAGGGTTTGGATAATGCAGTGGATGTGGTGATTTCCGGTCACACCCACACGGAATATACCTGTCAGTTGCCCAATAGACTGGGGCGATTGATTCCTGTCACCCAAGCGGGAAGCTATGGTCATATACTGACTTCGATTGACCTGACTATCGACCCGTCAACGGGTGATGTGATCAATAGTGGGCTCCAAAATCATCTGGTGGACAGGACTAATCCAGATATTGTACCGGATTCGACCATGGCTACCATTGTGGAGGCATACAATTTAAACTTAGCCCCAATTGCTAATAAAGTGGTGGCAAGCTTGTTGGCATCGGTTCCGAATGCCGAATTGCCTGCCAAAAGTCCCGCAACAGGGACAACCGGCGAGAAACCGGCTGGTGATCTGATTGCCGATGCCATGTTGTCCGCCACTGCAAAGCATGGGTTGGGCGATGCACAAATTGCCCTAATGATCACAAATGGAATTCGCACTGATTATGCCAATAAGGTTTCACCTTTCACTTACCCTTATGAATTAACCTATGGCGATGCTTTCGCCGTTCAACCTTACAGCAATTACATGGTCACCATGACACTGACGGCAAGGCACATCAAGGACGTGTTGGAAATGCAGTTTCCCGGCAATAGTTGCGCCACACCGAGTGGAATTAACAATCAAAATAAAACAAGGGTATTGCAGCCTTCCAGAGGTTTTTATTTTTCATGGAGTGCAAGCGGGGCGAATTGCAATAAGATTCGAGATGTCATCTTGACCACCTATGATTCGACAGGGAATGTGGCAAGCACTGATACTATAGTCAGGAACGGAATTCTGGCTTCGAAAAAACACTATAGAGTCACCGTAAATAATTATATGGCGGATGGGGGTGACAATTTTTCAGTGTTCAAAAGCGGCACTGATCTTATCGTAGGTGTCAAGGATATTGAAGCAACAGTCGACTATTTGGCGCAGTTCATAACACCGAATCCTAACAATCCCGGATACGATCCGAATGCCATCAGTTTACACAAACCCAGAATAGACAAGCTTCAATAAGTTAAGCAATCTTTTTTCTCATGAGTGCAAATGATAGAGTGGGTTTCCATCATCATCCCCACATTATTTTATACTTAATGGGTTGATTAGATGTCGATGCAGTTAGTTGTGAATAGTATGAAAATTAGAATATTGATAGCTGGCCTATTCATTGCGCTTACTTCAGCTTGCGCATTTCAGGGTGTAAGCACGGAGGAGATGACGATCACAATCCGCGTCATTGCCTTCAATGATTTTCACGGGTACTTGCAATCACCGGGTGATTTTTTAGGCAAAGCGGCAGGGGGTGTGGATTATCTAGCGGCTTATGTGAATAGCTTCAAACACAATCAGCCTTATCATGTGGTCGTGTCGGCGGGTGATCTGACAGGGGCAAGCCCATTGATCTCTGGCACATTTCATGACGAAGGCACGATAGAAACCATTAACCGCTTGGGTTTGGAATTCAATGCGGTAGGCAATCATGAGTTCGATAATGGCAAAGATGAAATCCTGCGCAAACAAGAAGGCGGCTGTTATCCGGGCGGCGTTATTGGACAAGATACCTGCCTAGGATCGGCTAACCCCAATCCGGTTCCTGTACCCTCTCCTTTTGAAGGGGCAAAGTTTAAATACTTGTCGGCTAATGTAGTCGTCAACGCGACGGGCAAAACCTTGTTTCCAGCCTATGGCATCAAAAGTTTTCTCACTCAATCCGGCAGGAAAATCAGTATCGGATTGATCGGCATGACGTTGAAAGACACGTCCCGCATGGTTTCGCCGATTAGCGCAAACGGGTTGAGTTTCTTGGATGAAGTGCAGACGGTCAATGCATTGGTTCCAAAACTGCGCGCCCTCGGGGTGGAGGCGATAGTGGTCTTGCTTCACCAAGGGGGGCAACAAGGCTCAACCGAGCCAAATTCAATCAATGATTGCTCACTGATATCCGGCGAGGAGGACGATCCGAAAGCCTTGCAACCGCTCAGGCAAATTGTCGAAGGCTTGGATGATGCCGTGGATTTGGTGATATCAGGTCATACCCACAAGGAATTTACCTGCCAGTTGCCCAATAAACTAGGCCGCTTAATTCCCGTGACTCAAGCCGGCAGTTATGGGCGCTTACTCACCCATATTGATTTGACCATTGACACAACTACCGGCGATGTGACGGACTCAACTTTTCAAAATGTTGTTGTTGATCGGACAAACCCTACGATCATGACGGATTCCAATATCCAAGCGATTGTGGCGGCATACCATGCCAAAATATCACCTGTGGCAGAACGAGTTGTAACCACGATACTCGGCCCTGTACTTAATACTGAATTACCCGCCCAAAGTCCGGCAACGGGTACGACGGGTGAAATGCCAATGGGTGATCTGATTGCCGATGCCATGCTGTCTGCCACGGCTTCCACTAGCTTAGGCGGAGCGCAAATTGCGTTCACTAATTCGGGTGGTGTCCGTTCCAGTTATGCCAACAAGAACACGCCATCCACCTATCCCTATCCTGTCACCTATGGCGATAGTTTCAGCGTACAACCTTTCGGCAACCATTTAATCACGATGTCATTGACTGCACAGCAACTGAAAGATTTGTTGGAAATGCAGTTTCCGGGTAATGCTTGCCTCACACCCAGCGGGATCAACTTCCAAGACAAGCAAAGGTTACTACAGCCTTCCAACGGATTTTATTTTTCTTGGAGTGAAAATGGGACGAGTTGCAATAAAATTCGAGAGGTCATCTTGACCACCTATGATTCAACGGGCAATGTGGCAAGCACCGATATGATTGTCCGTAATGGAGTGCTGAATTCGACTAAGCACTATCGCGTCACTGTTAATAATTACATGGCGGAAGGGGGAGATAATTTCACTGTGCTGAAAAATAGCTCAGAAAATAGGTTAGGCGTTAAGGACATAGACGCGACAGTGGACTATTTGGCTCAGTTCAAAACACCGAATCCTAACAATCCCGGTTACGATACGAATGCCATCAGTCTGCATAAACCGCGCATCAACAAACTCCCATAAAGTTTGTTTTGCCGTAATCACATGAACAAGGGACAATAGACGAATTTTGGTGGCAACCCCTAATGCCATCCTCTTGATATATCCGGCTCAAAAGAAAATTCATGAACGATCCCAGTGTCTCCTCAATCACCATGGCAGCCGTTTCGGCGCGGCTTGAACGCTTGCCGGTTTGCAGCTTTCATCGCCGCTTCATTGCGCTAATCAGTCTAGGTGGCTGGTTTGATTTTTTCGACATCTTCATGATGGCTTACTTGGGGGCGGCATTACAACAATCCGGCTTTATGACCCGCGAAGAGTTTGGCATGACCTTGGCGGCCGGTTTTGTCGGCATGTTTTTCGGCACGGTGTTTTTTGGCATGGGCAGTGACCGTTTCGGGCGGCGTACAGCGTTCATATTCATGTTGCTGATTTATTCCTTGTTCACCCTGCTTGGCGCATTCGCCCCGGACGCTCATTGGTTGATGACCGCACGGCTATTGGCGGGAGTCGGTATAGGTGCGGAATTGGTGGTGATAGACACTTATGTCACCGAAATGATGCCGAGCCAGGTACGGGGTCGCTATGTGGCCATCACCCAAGTGGTCGGGTTCAGCGCAATCCCTGTCGTGGCTTTTCTATCCAAGTTGTTAGTGCCAACCCACTGGCTTTTGGATGGATGGCGTTGGGTGATGATTATCGGTGCAGCGGGGGCGGTATTCGTCTGGTATTTGCGCCGCGCACTGCCTGAATCGCCACGTTGGCTGGAAGGCCAAGGCCGTCATGAAGAAGCCGAAGCGGTCATGGAGAAAATCGAACGTCAAGTGGCGCAGGTTGCCGGGCCATTGTTGCCGACTGCGCACGTGTCATCCGCACCTGTCATCGAAAAAGGCCGCATCGCCGAACTATGGCAACCAGCCTATCGCAGTCGCACGTTGTTAATGCTAGGCTTTCATCTATTGCAAACCATCGGGATATACGGTTTTGCCAATTGGGCACCCACTTTCCTGCTGTCTCAAGGCAAAACCTTGGGGCAGTCTTTGGAATATGGTTTTTGGATTGCCTTGGTCAGCCCGATAGGGCCGATCTTGGGTTTGCTGACGACTGAGTTGTTCCAGCGTCGCACCGCACTGGTGGTGTTGCCCCTGCTGATTGCCGCGACTGGTTTTCTGTTCCCTTTTGCCGAGTCAGGTCTTTACGTCATCGGCTTTGGAGCGGCGATCACTATATTTAGCTACTGGTTTTCAGCGGTGCTTCATGCCTATCAGGCTGAATTGTTCCCCACCCGTTTGCGTGCCACTGGCGTCGGGTTCACCTACAGCTTAAGTCGTTTAAGTGCGGCGTTTTCCTCGGTGATTATTGGTGGCTTGCTCTCACATGGGGTGATGGCGGTATTCATTTTTACTGGCGGGTCCATGGTTCTTTGCGCCTTGTTAGTCGCCGTGTGGGGTCCAAAAACCAATTCAGTCGTGCTGGAAAAGCTGTCCCGGTAATCGTATCCAAGCTGGCTCAATAGGTTTATGTCAGTGTACAATAGCGGCTCATTTAGGAGGTAGTTTGTTGAATATGTTCATCCTTCCGGTTTCAGTCGGACTTTTACAATTCTAATGGATGCCCATAAGCGTTATACAATCTCGCTGGTAGTTTTGGCATTGGCAGGGATGACGATCCTGCTGTCTGCCAGTTATTACCTACAGCCGTTGTCAGGCGATATGACCCGTATTGGCGGCTATGCGGAAAATGACTATGGCTGGAACCAACCCCAAAAAGTTTTTGCCAGTGGGCCTTTTATACATCTGACCCATTACGATCAATATGCCGATGTGTTGGTGTTAGGGGATTCCTTCTCCTTTGGCGGACTAGATGGCTCGGTGAATATGACATGGCAACGCTTTTTCTCCCATGGCACCGGGCTTTCAGTCGCCACCATCAACCATTACACGAAGTTTGAGCCAACCGCCGAATATGGGCCTGACTTATTGTATAAAATCGTCACCAGTGAAACTTTCCAAAAAAACCCGCCACGATTATTTATTTTGGAAGTCATCGAGCGGCAATTGGATATTCTTCCGATCTGGGAAGGAAATTGCCAGCTTGGCAATAAAGTTGAAAATACACTCGACATTAAGCATAATCCCAATCCACCAGAATTAGTGGAGGTTTATCGCAAAACCAGCCCCCCATCCCTATCAGCACAGATAGGCTACGCCCGCAAATTTTTATATGGATTAATTTCCAAATTATGGGATAAAGAGCAAGCGGTCTATCAGGTGGAAATGACTACCCCTAAGTTATTTTCCAATCAATTCTCTGATCAGCTATTAGGCTACAAGGACGACTTCAAGATTTTAAATTGGAATGACCAGTATCTTGCCAACATCCGCTGCAATCTTTTGAATGCGCAGAATCTGGTACAGAAGAATGGGAAAACTCTGTTTATAGCGATGATAGTACCCGATAAATTATCAGCTTATTCTTCCCATTTAAAAAACAAATCCTATGCCAATACCAGTATCATAGAACGTTTGGCTTCCGATTCGTCTTTGAACCTAGTCCGCATAGACCCGGCAGTCACGAAGCTGATTAATGAGGGGGTGGTGGATGTCTATTTGCCCAATGACATGCATTGGGGTTATCGTGGGCATGAGGCCGCTGCGACCGCTACGGTACAATATTTAGCCACTGGTTCGGGCAAATGAATACTTCAACACCAAGACAAAATATCTTGGGTTTAGCCCATATAAATCATATAATTATCTCTTTATGCCTACGGGCTAACGGTATATTTTGCGCACATGCTATTTAATTCTTACGAATTTATCTTCCTTTTCTTGCCGGTTACGTTACTGGTTTTCTTTAAACTGGGGCAATATAACCAACGTTTAGCCGCTGCTTGGTTGGCGGCCGCTTCACTGTTTTTTTATGCTTGGTGGAATCCAGTTTTTGTAGGTTTGCTACTCGCTTCGATAACGTTCAATTATGGAATCGGTATGGCGATTGTTCGTCAAATTGATCGCCAAAGTGAAGCCCGCAAACAATGGGCGTTGCTAATCGGTGTTGCGGCCAACTTGGTGTTGCTCGGCTATTTCAAATACTTCAACTTTTTCGTGACTAGCCTCAATACGGGTTTAGGCACTGATTTTGCCGTTGAAAATATCATTCTGCCATTGGGCATATCCTTTTTCACGTTTACCCAGATTGCCTTTTTAGTGGATGCCTCGCGAGGTTTGGTGCGGGAATTCAATTTCATCCATTACATCCTGTTTGTCACCTATTTCCCTCACCTGATTGCCGGTCCGGTTTTGCATCACAAGGAAATGATGCCGCAATTTGACAAGCCGCAAACCTATCGTCTGAATTACGAGTGCCTGTCGGTCGGATTGACGATTTTCAGTATCGGCTTGTTTAAAAAAGTCATGCTGGCAGATGAGATGATCAAATATGTCAAGCCGGCATTCGAAGCGACCGCGCATGGTCAAGCCGTCACCTTCAAGGAAGCTTGGGGGGCTGCTTTGTCCTACTCATTGCAATTATATTTCGACTTTTCTGGCTACTCGGATATGGCTATTGGTTTGTCGAGGATGTTTGGCGTCAAGTTGCCGCTGAATTTCAACTCGCCATACAAAGCCGTTAATATCATCGACTTTTGGCGGCGCTGGCATATGACATTGTCGCGTTTCTTGCGGGATTATTTGTATATATCCTTGGGGGGAAACCGTAAAGGCCCGATCAGGCGGCACATCAATTTACTTTTGACCATGCTATTGGGCGGCTTGTGGCACGGTGCGGGCTGGACCTTTGTCATTTGGGGCGGGCTGCATGGTGTCTATTTGATTATTAACCATGCTTGGCGAAGCTTACGGCAAAAGCTTGGGCAGGATTTGGAAAAAAGCACTTGGCCCGGCAGATTGGTGAGTGGCTTTGTGACCTTCGTTGCCGTGGTATTCGCATGGGTGTTTTTCCGTGCCGAAAATCTTCAAGCCGGGCTTGCCATGACTCAATCCATGCTA
>CAIWDB010000040.1 GCA_903911305.1 uncultured Methylococcaceae bacterium
AGGTATTGCCCGAACCGCCAAAATGAACATGATTATCCACGATGACGGACACACCAACGTCATTGCTATGGACGGGTTGGAACCCATCGACAAGATGCCGTCCAGAACCAACAAAAAAGGCGGATTCAAAGCCAGCTATTTTGACTTTATCATCACCAATCCGCCGTTTGGCTCCAAGATCAAATGGGTGGAAAAGCGTTATGTCGAAAACTATGTGTTGGGTTGCAAGGATGTCGATTGGATAGACGCTAAGCTAAACAACATTAATCTGCTGCAAAAAAATCCACGCGACCAGCAAACCACCGAAGTCTTGTTTTTGGAGCAATGCCACCGTTTCCTAAAACCCGGCGGTTATCTGGCGATGGTCATCCTGACCAATAGCTCCATGCAATATGTGCGCGACTGGATAGAAGACCATTGGCGTATCGTTGCCGTGGTGTCTCTGCCGCAATTTGCCTTTGCCGCCAATGGCGCAGGGGTGAAAAGTTCGGTGCTATTCCTGAAAAAATATGCGGATGCCACCACTACCGCATTAAAGCGCATCAAAGAACAAGCGCAAGACAGCTTATTTGCCAAGGACAGCGGCGGCAAGGCATTGGAAAAACTCATCGAAGAAAAAAAGGCGGCATTAAAGCATGGCGATGAAACCATTCGCAGCATTGAAGAAGAACTGGTCTCCAAGTTGGAAGCTTTGTCGGCACAATATAAATCGGTTGCCAGCGACACCGCACCGCAACGCAAGGAAAAAGCCGCTGCCTTGCGTAGTGTCGAAAAGGAACTGAAAACCCAAGCCAAAGCAGAGGTGGAAGCGCATAAAAAATCCGAGGCTTACGAAACATGGCGACAGGCGGTTTCCGATGAATTTAACGAGCGTATTGATAATCTCAAGGAAGCCTTAGCTGATGAGTTCTTGGCGGAAGTCAAAGCCAAGCTCGACGACTACGACATATTCATGGCAATAGCCGAAGATATAGGCTATGACGCGACCGGACGACTCACGGCAACGAATGAATTGGAAACCGTGGCGGCAGAATTGGCGCGGTTTATTGGACAGATTGAAACGGAGGATACGCGCCCTTTTGTTTGACCCCCGGACTGGATGAAGACAAAATATTCATCGTAGGGCGGGGGGAAACTGATTTAAGATTGGATGTTCCTTTCCATAAACCATCACTTGTTAGGTATTTAGATAGGTTAGCCGCTCATTCGGCAGGCTTGGCTACCATTCGCCAAATTGCTGATAGAGTCGTAGATGGTCCTTTCGGTACTCAATTGAAGGTTGAAGAATATGTTGAAATAGGTATACCATTACTTCGGGTATCGGATGTTAGAACAGGAAGTATATTAAAAAATGGCCTTGTCTACATAAGCCCAGAAAAGCAAGAAGAGCTAGCCAGAAGTCGTGTATTGCCCAATGATGTGATTCTCACGAAAGCAGGGGCTATTCTTGGATATTCTGCTGTGTTTCCAGAAGAACTAACTGAAGGAAATATCACATCTCATCTAGTTTTAATCCGTTGTAAAAATAATATTATTCCTCAATTTCTTAGCTATTATCTTCGCTCAGAATTAGGTCAAAAGCAAATTTATCGCTGGGGTAATAAAGCAACTCGTCCAGAACTCAATACGCAAGAAGTTAAGCGTATTTTAGTTCCACTGGTTGACTTATCTACACAGCAACGAGTCATTGAAACAATGAAAATTGGTGAAGCAAGATATGCAAAGTTGCGTAAAAACGCAAAGCAACTTCAAGCTTCTATTGATAAATACCTACTGGAAGAACTTGGTATTCACTTGCCCACCAAGCCAGAAAACACCATTGAAAACCGTATATTTTCCACACACCGTAAAGAATTATCTGGTTGGCGATTTGATCCATTGTTTCATAACTTCAAACTTTGGCAAGCCATTGAAGAAGCGAACATTCCTCATAAAAACCTAGGGCTGTGTTGTCAATACATAAAAACCGGATTCGCTGCGGGTGGTCAAATGCAACTGTTTGACGATAGCGGCGTGATTCAACTTCGTCCAACCAATATAAATGCTGACCGCGAGCTTGTATTTGAACGGAATATCTATTTGAGTAACGATTTGCTTGCCCAAAAACCCGATGACATCGTGCAATCGGGCGAAGTTCTATTCAATAATACAAATAGCCAAGAACTTGTTGGTAAAACGATTTATATGAATATTAAAGAAAATCAATTCTTCTGTTCCAATCATATGACACGGATTAAAACGAACGGGACTGTTCTTGACCCAACATATTTAGCGGCTATACTCAATACCTATCAACGCCTCAAAGTTTTTTTCAGCCTATGCACCAACTGGAATAATCAATCAGGCATAAATGTAGAATTATTAAGGAAATTGCCAATCCCGCTTCCCAATATACATAAACAAAATAAGATTGCCGCACACATCCGAGAAATAAGACAAGAAGCTAAAAACCTACGCCAGCAAGCTGAAACGGAATTAAACCAAGCCAAACACCAAATCGAGTCCATGCTATTAGGCGAGGCTAACCCATGAGTTTACAGCATGATGCCGATGGCTTTTTAGTGGGTGCGCCATCAGGCACAGTTATTTTGCGAGGAGTGTTAGCCGATACCTTAGGCGGGTTTCTGGTGGTGCGTGGTTTCGCCAATTTGAATATCTTAGCAGGACGTTCACAAGCAGATAAGTACAGTGGACCCTTATGTCAAGACAGTTTACTGCCGAATTTAAGATGGTAAGCCATCACTTGCAGCGGAACGGCGCTGCCCCGATTCGACTTCTGTTTCCGTGCGAGAGGTTTCCCCCTCGCTGAATTTGTCTACGATC
>CAIWDB010000041.1 GCA_903911305.1 uncultured Methylococcaceae bacterium
AAGAAGATCAAATCTGGGGATAAGCCATGACGTTTCTCCATGTCTTGCAAATCCTTTACCAGCGGTGACAAGACCCGGCGGTAATCCCAGCCGGTTTTGGGTTTGCACAGGTGGAGGTCGGAAAGATGAAGCCAAACAACAGTATTTTTTTGTTTCATGGTTAATTCCTTAGGATAGATACGTTCTCACGATACTGTAGAAATAAGGCGTCATTCCGGCATGGATCGCCGGAATCCAGATTGCAGGGATGCCCCAAATCCGCGCCATCCATGGAGCCTAGGTTCCTGCGCCCCCTGCCGGAACGACGAGTTGTAGGCCGGAATAAGGTCGCGAAGCGACCGTTTCCGGCATTTGGCCTGTTGTTTTGCCGGAAACGCCCGCCGGGGCGGGTTTATTCCGGCCTACTTCTGCCGCTAATTCAACAGCATTGAGTCTCCCCCACACCCCCTCTGAGAACAGAAGACCAGAGACACAGAGTCCAGAGCGACAGAGGGCAGAGTTAAACAACAGAGCCGGAACACAACACGACACGAAAACCGCTGTAGTAGATGCGGAGGTTAGGTTGAAACATGAGGCGGACGGCACAGCGCGAGTTGACTTGAGAGTTGTCCCAAGAACCGCCCCTAACGACCCTGTATATCTCATTACCGGCTTGCAAATTTTCGCGTACTGCCCGTTGGGATTCTTGCTGCGGGTAAGGATAAACATAGTCTGGTTGTTTCCTGTCCTTGCCCCACAGGCTGCGCGTCCATTCATAGACATTGCCAGCCATGTCCAAACAACCCTCCGGGCTGCGCCCGTTAGGGAACAGGCCCACCGCGCTGGTTTCGCCCAAGCCCGATTCGCGGGTATTGGCATGATCGTCTCGCCAGTCGTTGCACCAGGGAAATTTGAGGCCCGCTGGCCCTGCTGCCGCCCGCTCCCATTCCGCCTCGCTGGGCAGGGTATAGGCTTGATCCGGGCCGATGCGGCGAAGGCCCTGTTCCGTCTTGGTCAACCAGTGGCAATAAGCCAGCGCGTCATGCCAACTTACAAAGATGGCCGGGTGGTTGCGCCGTTCGGGCTTGCCCGCCTCGGGGGAGGGCCAACGCCTTCCGGTGGCTTGGATGAACTTTTCATACTGTCCATTGGTGACGGGATAACGCCCGATTTGGAAGGCGGGCAGCTTCAAGCGATGGCGTGGGCGGGCATCGCTGAGTTGGTCATCGCCCAGCCAAAATTCCCCTTCCGGGATGGACACCAAGGCGGTCAACTCCCGCCCATCGCCCAAGACGCTGAGGGCCTGTCCGGCCTTAGCCCGATCCACCGGCGGCAGCCAGCCGTTTTCGACGATGGCTTGCAGCCAAAGCCGGACGCGCTCCCGTTTGGGCTGGTGACGCTTGGCGGTGTCTTGCGCCTCGGCCAGACCCGTTTCCCACAGGGCTTGCCCTGCCAGCAACGCCCCCCACAGGTCTGCTGTTTGGGGTGATTGGCCTTGGGGGATATCTTGGAAGCAAAGCGCTTCGACCAAATCCCACACGGACTTGGCGGTACCCCGCGAGACTTTCGCTGCCGCCAACAAGGTGGCCTCGCGCCAGCGACCGGGTTCCGTCCGGGCCAGCTCGGCCAACTCTTCCGGAAAACCGGCGTTGGTCAGATGGCAGGCGGCGAGGTATTCCTGAAACGTGCGATGGGGGAATTGGTAAAGCCTCTCACCATGGGCTGCCAACAAACCCGTCCGGTCGCGCAGATGTTCTTCCAAGCGTTGGTGATTGACATTTTTTTGCGGCGTGGCGGCCAACAGGGCCTCGAACAAACGGCCTTGGCTAATGTCCGCCGTGCCTTTCATGTCCGCTTGGTCGCGGTGGGCTTCGAAGGCGAGCTTGTCCAGTTGGGTGCGAATGTCGTCGGGGCTGGCTTTCAGCCATTCGCTGAGGCTGTCAAGAATGATCTTGTCGCCATTGGCCCGGTCGATGACTTTCAGGTTTTCCCATTGCGTCAACAACATGTCCACCGCCTCGGCGTAGAGCCTTTCCCGTTTTTCAGGTAGGTTGCCGCCTTTTTCCGTCTGCAAGCGGGCGATCAAGGTTAACAGCAAGGGCTGCTCCGCCAGTTCTTGGAGCCGGGCATTGCGGGCTATCGTGCGTTTCAACAACGCCGCCTTGCCCTCGGCATCTCTGGCGGTGAGCCGCTCCAACTCGGTCATGTGTTGATACCACGCCGTGACGAACCTCTTAATCTGGCCCGCAGAAAACGGCAGCAACACGGACTCGGCAAAACCTTGCAGCTTCCAATCTTGGCGGGTGTAGGCATAGGTGCGGCTGGTGGCGAGGAAGCGGCAATGCTGGAAGGTGTAGGCGAAGTCTTGCACGGCTTGTTTGATCTGTTCGCGCCGGTTTTCCGATTCCGGCACCTCGTCCAAGCCATCCAACAAGATCAAGCCGCCTTCGTCCAGCAATTCCGCCCGCAGATGGGGGGCGAATTCGCCCAAGCTGGCCTGCCGCAATTGGCTTTCAATATGCTGCCACAGGGTTTCGGCATTCACCGCCTTGCCCGCCAACTCGCTGGCAAAATCCCGCAACACCACCGGCACGGGCAGCAAAGCCCCGTGTTCCCAATGCTGGGGTTTGGGTTGGTCGCGGCTGTGTGGTTCGGGCGGGATGGGTGCGGTGAGGGTTTGCAGATTGGCCGCTGCGTCCCCTAGCCATGCCCCGGCCATGCACACCGACAGAAAATTGATAAACGTGCTTTTGCCGCTGCCGGGTCCGCCCAACAACACCAGCTTGCGCTCCTGATTGAGCCGGTCTAGGACAGATGAACGTGAGTGGTCAGAGGGGGATACTATTCGACTGTGTTTGGCCTCGGCATCACCCCCCTGCGTCAACAAGGCGGTGTAAACCGATGCCAGGCGAATGGAGTTCTTGGTGTTGTCGCCTTTGAACAAAGGCAGTTGATTGGCCCGCTCTAACAAACGCTCCAGAAAAGCCCGACGCAGTTCTTCCTTGCCCGCCCCCGGCGAGGGTGTCATGTTGATAATCACGCCCGTGTTGACATCGCGGTTGTTGCCATCGACATAAACCGCTCTGTCGCCTAATGTCGTTTGTGGGTTGGATGCCGTCTGCTTGGCATGGGCGGTTTGGCGAAGTTTTGCAATTTCCTCATCCACTTGGGCATCCTTCCAAATGCCGCGTAACTGTTCCAATGCCGCGATGGCTTTATCAAGCTGGCCGGGTTCCAATAGCGGGTCTGACATGATCGAGTCCTAGATGATTGCAAACTTATTCTTAAGCACTGTTGTGGGTAGAACCCACGCTATTTGTCGCATAATTGCTTCATCATAGGACGCAGTTAAGGGAAATTCAAGCCACTTCGCTCTTGCGCTGGCCTACCTTCGCATCTAACAATAATCTGACACTAGAGAAGCTAACCGCTTTTTATAGGTTCAATGGCGATGTGTTTAGTGGATTTAGTGGGTGGGTAATTTTGCTGCAAGCTCTTCAGCCGCGGCTTTCGCTTTGGTCAAGGTGATTGCGTCCAGTTGGCTCGCCAACCGATCCCGCCAGCCGGGGGCGTGTTGCTTTTCTGTCCTTGCCGCAAGATCAATCCAAGCATAGGCTTGGATTGGATCGCGTTCGACACCCGTGCCGTTGAAGTACATGATCCCAAGGTTGAGTTGCGCCAAAGCCTCTCCTTGTTTTGCGGATTTTTGATACCACTCCACCGCAATGCTATTGTCCTGAGGAACGCCCAAGCCAAACTGGTATGCCCTGCCGAGGTTGTTTTGTGATAACTTATGACCTTGCTCAGCCGCTATTCGAAACAATCGTACCGCTTCGGCAAGGTCTTGGGCAAGCCCATTGCCTTCTTGATAAGCGTAGCCAAGACTGTACAGAGCATCAAGATTGCCTTGGTCCGCTGCTTTCCGAAACCACTCCACCGCTTGGACATCGTCATGAGGAACGCCCTGGCCTTTTGCATACATTCCGCCTAGGTTGAATTGTGCAGGCGCGTATCCTTTTTCTGCCGCTTTGCGATACCAAGCGACCGCTTTGCTTTCGTCGCGAGGGACACCATTTCCGTTGTAATACATGACTCCCAAGTTGGATGCCGCCCCCAACTGCCCCATTTCAGCGGCCTTCTTGAACCATTCCAGCGCCTTGGCTTCGTCTTTAGGAACTCCACGCCCATTCAAAAACATCAGGCCGAGGTTGAATTGTGCGTTCGGATCGCCGTTTTCCGCAGCTTTCAGACTCCATTCAGCCGCAGCGGTTTCGTTCTTGGCATTTCCCCCCTTCGCTTGGTAGTAAAGGCCACCGAGATTGGTCTGCGCGCCCACATGGCCTTTTGCAGCGGCCTTGCGATACAGGGCCATTGCCCTGTTTTCGTCTTTGGACACTCCGACTCCATGTTCATATTGATTACCCAGATCAAACAAGGCATCAGGTAATCCCTTCTCTGCCGCCTTCTTAAACCATTCTGCCGCCATTTCAGGTTTTTTTTGCAGCAAGAAGTTCCCGAACAAATACATTTTACCCAAGATAAGCGCCACTTCTTCGTTTTCCTTTAGCCTGACTTTGGGCAGCTTACGGGCGGCTGCCAACATGTCCTTGGCAATAATTTCGTTCTGCTGGGCGGCTAATTCTATCCACCTCTGGGCCTGTGCGTCATCTGGAGAAGTAATTTGTCCTTCAATGGATCGTATAGCCAGTAGTAATTGTGCAGACATAAAGCCTTTATCGGCTGATTTGAGTAGCAAACGGTCAGCTTCTTCTGGAGGCAAGCCGGGCACACGCTTTTCCAAGACCATTTTCGCCAAATTGAACTGTGCCTCTGGAAAACCTTGCTCTGATTGCTTGTGCCACAATTCCGCCGCCCTGGCATCGTCTCGGGCAGTTCCATGCCCTTCGGAATACATCAACGCCAAAGTGTTGATCGCCCTTGTCTGGCCTTGGGCCGCGGCTTTGCTGATCCATTGGAAGGCTTGTGCATCATCCTGGGCGACGATAATGCCTTTGTAATACTTCCAACCCATGCTGTTTTCGGCATCGGGATAAGACTTTTCAGCGGCCAATCGTATCCAATGCAGGGCTTCGGTGTCGTCTTTAGTTAACACCGTGCCTTCTTCGTAAAGCTTGCCAAGGGTATATTCGGCTTGCGTATCGCCTTTTTCCGCCGCAAGCTTGATCCAACGAACCGCTTCTTGGTTGTTCTGGGTAACACCCATGCCATCGAGATAGACCGAACCCAAAACCAATTGGGCCGGCGTAAATCCTTGCCCTGCCGCCTTGCTTACCCATGAGACTCCCTGCGCTGGATCTTTAGGCAAACCCGCCGTGCCAGTCAAGTAACTGATCGCCAACACATATTGTGCTTGGGGATTGCCTTGTTCCGCCGACTTGTGAAACCATTTATTGGCTAGAACTTCATCTTTTGCAATGCCTTTGCCTTGCAGATAGCCGATTCCAACCAAATATTGCGCCTCGGCATTGCCTGCATTAGCCGCTTTTCGAAGCCAGTACAAAGCCGTGTCATAATTGGCGCTTATAAGCTTACCTTCTATGAGCAGTTTTCCCCATGTCAATTCGGCTGGGATAAATCCCTGCTTGGCGGCTTCGAGTATCCAGTCCGTTCCTAATGAAACATTTTGCGGAACTCCTCTGCCTTCCAGAAGCATCAATCCAAGGAATAATTCACCTTGCCGATTCCCTGCCTTAGCCGATTTGGCAAACCAATAAACTGCTTTCTCATTGCTTTGTGGCAAACCTTTGCTATACAGGTATTTTTCGCCGAGATAGTTGAAAAACTCGGAATACTGCCGGTTTGGCAAAAATATTAGGCTTATTAATGCCAAAACAAGCCAGATGCCAGAGACCAGCACGGCAGGTCTTGTTATTAATCCTCCCTTTAAGAACCGACCGAGGGGTTTGCTGCCAATATAGCCAAGCACAACCCCTGACATTAAGCCTCCTATGGGGGCCATGTTGTCGATGCCTTCAGCGGTAAGACCGATAAATAGGTTGTAACTAAGTACCAACAAAAGATTGAGCGCAACCCATCCCAAGTTGTTAATCGGCAGATCATTCCATGATTTCGGTGTGAGCCCTTGTTTTGATCGGATGCAATAACCAAATAAAGCACCATAAAGGCCAAGAATTGCGCCAGAAGTACCTACCGATGTCAGTGTTGGGTCGGCATAAATGGATGCCATGCCGCCCAAGATTCCAGTGCCTAGATAAATCAGCAGAAAAACACCGCTGCCGAATAATTGTTCAATCAATCGGCCTATGCTATTCAACGCCCACAAATTGACGGCAATATGTACGATGCCGATGTGGATGAACAAGCTTGTCAACAAGCGCCACCATTCGCCGCTGGCGGTCACTGCCCCCAAATTGCCCCCCCAATAAAAAACCGTTTCCCAACTTGGTTTCCATAGGCCCATTCCAGACCAAGCCATGTACACAAAAACTACAAGGTTGGCAACCAACAGCCAAGGCGTTAAATAAAATTTTTTAGTAAGGCTTAACTGATGACTGGGGAATTTTTTCGCATTTTACGGCAGCTTTTTTTCCCAGCGGGTGTACTGTCATCTATGAGATCCAAAGTG
>CAIWDB010000042.1 GCA_903911305.1 uncultured Methylococcaceae bacterium
ACTCATGAGAAAGCTTGCGTACAAAGCTTTGTTCAATCTGAGCATCTTCCGGGCGGATTGGACGGATAGTAATGTCAATTCCGCCGGGTAATTGGAATTGACTGACCAAATGGCTTGGATAGGGATGTATGGCCATATGATAGTAAGCCTTCTTACCCGGCGGACATGAACTGACAACGATGCGAGCGTCAAGCGCCCATGCCCCGTGCTCATCAACGGTCAACGGATTGATGTCCATTTCTTTGATCTGTGGCAATTCGCAAACCATTTCCGATACCCTCAACAATACTTGAACCACGGCATCAATATCCGCAGGCGGTTTATTGCAAAACTGTCCAAGCATCTTTGAAACTTTGGTCTGACCAATCCTAATCCTGGCGATTAATTCATTGACTGGCGGAAGCGCAATGGCTCGGTCACGCAGTATTTCCACAGCCGTGCCACCCGCTCCGAACGCGATAACCGGACCAAATACAGGGTCGTCCACCACACCGACAAACAATTCGCGCCCATTGGGATGGGTATACATTTTTTCTATGCTGACACCGTCGAGTTTGGCTTCGGGGCGCATTAAGCTCACCTGCTCCAATAAATCCGTGTAGTGATGGACTAGCGCCTGTGTACCCCCAATATTGAGCCTAACACCGCCCACATCGGATTTGTGCAATATATCGGGGGACAGGATTTTCATCACGACGGGGAAACCCATGGTTTCAGCGGCAGCCATCGCTTGGTTTAAGGAATGGGCAACCCTCATGGGTAACAAGGGAATGTTGAAAGCCTTTAATACGGCGCGAACCTCCAAAGCCGACAACACCGTGCGCTTTTCGTCCAAAGCGCCCCGAATGACCAAACGGGCAGTATCTATATCCGGGGTGTCCAAGCCAGTCAACGGACCCGGCGCTTGCATGAGGAATTCTTGGTTGCGGCGAAATTCGGCAAGAAATCCAAAACCCTCCAGGGCGCTTTCTGGATCGGAAAAGCTTGGAAAATGGTTTTCATCGAAACATCTTCTACCCTCCCTGACCTGTGTTTCCCCTAACCAACAGCACAGAATGGGTTTACGCAAAGGATTTTGGGATTCGACCACAGCCTTGGCCGTTTCTGTCGGCTGGACCATGGCTTGCGGGGTTAGCATAACCAGCAAACCGTCAATATGTTTATCTTGCAGGCAAATTTCCACCACTGATTGGTAACGCTGTGGCGTGGCATCGCCCAAGATATTGATCGGGTTGCTGCGTGACCATTCGCAGGGTAATGCGGCATTTAGCTTTCGCACGGTGTCTTCGCCCAACTCAGCCAAGTCGATGCCGCGATCAGTCGCCCGATCCGCAGCCATTAGCGCCGGACCCCCACCATTGGAAATAATGGCTAGGCGATTGCCTCTAATCCGTTGCGGTTTGGAGAGCAATTGTGCCGCCGCGAACATTTGCTTGATGGTGTCGGCTCGAACCACCCCGGCCCGCTCCAAAGCCGCACCAAACACATCGTCGGAACCTACTAAAGAACCTGTGTGGGATAAAGCAACCTTTGAACCATCGGCGTGTCGTCCGGCTTTGATGACAATGACCGTCTTTAGTCTAGCCGCGGCGCGCAGCCCGCTCATGAACCGGCGGGCATCACGAATACCTTCGATATACAACAGAATGCTACGTGTTTCCGGGTCAAGCGCCAGAAAATCCAATATATCCCCAAAATCCAAATCTGAGGCCGAACCCAATGACACCACGGCGGAAAACCCGACAGAGTGGGCATTCGCCCAGTCCAAAATAGCCGTGGTAATGGCCCCGGACTGGGAAACCAAGGCAAGCGTGCCTCGATTGGCGACGTTATTGCCGGAACTTGCGTTAAGCCCTATCACAGGTCTCATCAGCCCCAAACAATTCGGACCTAGGATACGAACTCCGAAGAAACGCGATTCTTCAAGCAAAGCACTTTCCAAGGTCTTATCCGCCCCATTTTCCATTTCACCAAAACCAGCCGACAATATAATGGCCGTCTTGACCCTATGCTCTCCACAAGTGCGGATGATTTGAGGCACAGTGGCGGCTGGCGTTGCGATGATAGCCAAATCGACCGTCTCATTTATTCGGTCTAGTGAGTCAAAACAAGGTTTCTCACCAATGCCCAGGTATTTCGGATTAATGGCGTAAACAGGCTTAGTGAAATTTCCTGCCATTAAATTACTGTAGACTCGCCCTCCTACAGAATTGATATTGTCGCAGGCTCCAAACACAGCAATCGACCGGGGTGAAAACAGGTGTTCCAAGTAGTGTCTACCCATGATGAGGTTATCTCCGTGTGCTTGGGAAGCAAATTAATCAGGTATTGCTGTCGAGTCATTGCTTGTTGTGCCTGAATTCAATTTAGTACTTCATGTTTATGTAACGGCAATGGATTGCTCACCTTCTCTCAATAGAAATACAGAGAAACACATTCAATTCAACAGCATCAAAAAATAATTAGACATTAAACGAATTTTCGGTTATTTAAGACAGACAAATCAAACACTCGCAAAGGATTGATCGCCATGAATCAAGCCAGCCAAACGGCCAAACCTATTCGAATCATACAAATTACCGATTTCCATCTCCTCGCCGACCCTGAACGCGCTATGATGGGGATCAACACCGAACAAAGTTTTCTTGCCGTCCTTGAACATGCATGGCAGGATTCTGAAGGAATCGCTTTGTTCTTAATGACGGGTGACCTAGTGCAAGAACCTTCAATAAGCACTTATCAACGCTTGAAGGAACACTTGAATAGACTGCCCGTGGCTTGCTATTGCTTACCCGGCAACCATGATGTTCCTGAGTTAATTCGCCAAAGCTTTGCTAAGGGTAACATATATTTTAACTCTCAAATTCTGTTGGATGGTTGGCAGTTAATCTGCCTTGACAGCACACTACCCGGCGATGCAGGTGGCTATCTGACCGAAACCCAACTGGAGTTGCTTGAATTCAAGCTCGCCGAACAACCCGAGCGTCATGCCATCGTATGCCTACACCATTCACCTTTGCCCACTGGCTCCGACTGGTTAGATACGATGAAGCTATCAAACGCCGAGGATTTTTTTGCGTTAATTGACAAATTTCCACAGGTCAAAGGCATTGTTTACGGACATATTCACCAGGCCATGGATGTGCAGCTCCAAGGCTTGCGCTTACTGGGTTGTCCATCAACTTGTTTTCAATTTAAACCCGACAGTGAGGATTTCGCTCTGGATCGACTGCCTCAAGGCTACCGATGGATAGAATTACATCCAGACGGGCGTATTACAACTGACGTGGTACGCTTAGATTCTGTGCCATTAGGATTGGACGTGGCATCCAGCGGTTATTGACACGATTTTCAGAGTTAGATGGCGTGCCAAAGCTGGTAGTTGATAGTACGATAGTGGAGTTGACCGAAGGTGGTTTTTTAGTGGATGCAAAGGAATGGAACGAAACCGTAGCCCTAGCTTTGGCGCAAGGTTTCCATATTTCCCTTACCGATGCACATTGGGAAATCATTCATTTCATTCGAGCTTACTATTTCAAATTTCAGCATCTTCCCAATGCACGCATGTTCGTCAAGGTAGTGCAAAAGCAATTTGGTGAGGAAAAGGGCAATTCACGGTATCTACATGGACTCTTTCCAGAGAGCGCTGTGCGAGTTGCCTGTCAATTGGCCGGATTGCCCAAACCGCCGGGATGCTTGTAAAGCTATTTAACATCACACTGTCACTCTATCGCACCACAAGGACGCTTTCGATTCTATGAGCCAACCGAAGATTTGACTTGTCACATCTGCATTGATATTGTTTCCCCATCATACCAATTATTAGAGTTTTTTTATGCTTTCAAAACAATTTTGTGCCTTGTTAGGTATCTATAGAATCATTGCCGCCTTGCTGATGGGTCTCGGTCTGTCTCTCCCATCCCATGCTCTGCCTTTTACCCTCAATCCTAGCAATGTCGGTATCAATGGGCCTTCGTTTACTGCCGATGCGTTGAAGGCAACCGAGGCCTCGCATATAGTTTTTGATTCCGTCAATACCAATCTGTGGACCGAACACGGCTATGCACAAATTACAGGGGCTGTTAGCAATGGCTTGGTTTTCACACCCACAGGGTTGAACAACACTTATTCTTTGTATTTTGAGTTTGGCGGGACTGGGGATCAGTCAACCAATCTATTTAACACCGCTTACATGAGGTTTTTCGCAGTGAATGGACAGGCAACATTCAGCATAGAAGCAGTGACCCATAATGCCCTTGTGGATACCCACGGCAACACCCCCGTACTGCTCAGCAATTCCGATCTGTTATGGGGCACAACGGGCCAAAAATTCATCGCCCCGGGAAATCCCCCAAAAATCGATTTTTTTGCCAGTCTGATGACTACATTCAGCCCCACGCTGACAGGGTTGCCGTTTTTTAATTTGCCGCCCAACACAAACAATCTATTTGGCGACTTTTACCATGAAGCGAGTGGTGTCAGCCTACTGCAGGGTGAGGTTGTGTTAGTGGGAGGTGACGACACGCTTGTGTTTTTATCCGAACCAGACAGCCTGATACTGTTTGCCTTTGGTTTATCGGGATTGTTTTTCGCAAACCGGTTAGGCAAGAAAACATAAGCATGTCATTTGTGAGGCTGGCTGTTGGTTCAAACCGCGCCAGACTCATACCCAAGCAGGAACATAATTAATGGCTAAGGTTATCATGTATAGCAGCGCCAGTTGCCCATTCTGCGTAATGGCCGAGCGATTGTTGCGGGCGCGGGGTGTGGCGGAAATCGAAAAAATAAGAGTCGATCTTGATCCTGAAAGGCGCTCCGAAATGATGGAGAAAACACATAAACGCACAGTGCCGCAGATTTACATCGGTCCGACCTATGTGGGGGGGTTCGATGATTTATCGGCGTTGGACAGGGCTGGAAAGCTGACTGAATTGCTTGTGGGCGGGGATTGACTCTTCTATCAAATAATTTCGCTCGGCTGTGCAGAATCAATCCCCAAGCTTTCCCAAACCAGATCGACCTTTTCTTTGATTTCAGAGGACATGGTGATGGGTGTGCCCCATTCCCGCACCGTTTCACCGGGCCATTTATTGGTTGCGTCCAATCCCATTTTTGAGCCGAGGCCGGAGACGGGTGATGCGAAATCTAGATAGTCGATTGGGGTGTTTTCAATCAGCGTCACATCGCGGGCGGGGTCCACTCTAGTTGTGATGGCCCAAATGACATCGTTCCAGTCTCGCACGTTCACATCATCATCGGTGACGATGACAAATTTAGTATACATGAATTGGCGCAGGAACGACCATACTCCGAACATGACCCGCTTGGCATGACCGGGGTATTGTTTTTTCATGCTGACAATAGCCATTCGATAAGAACAACCTTCTGGCGGCAAATAGAAGTCTACAATCTCAGGGAATTGCTTTTGCAAGATCGGCACGAACACTTCGTTGAGTGCGACGCCAAGAATGGCCGGCTCATCGGGAGGACGTCCGGTATAGGTGCTGTGATAAATGGGGCTATGCCGTTGGGTGATGCACTCAATGGTGAACACCGGAAATTCCTCCACCTCATTGTAATAGCCGGTGTGGTCGCCGAACGGGCCTTCTGGCGCGGTTTCATTTGGATGGATAAACCCTTCCAGCACGATTTCCGCACTGGCCGGCACTTGTAAATCGCTTAACTTACATTTGACCACTTCAGTCTTGTCGCCCCGCAACAAACCTGCAAAAGCATATTCCGACAAGGTGTCCGGCACCGGGGTGACCGCGCCTAGGATGGTCGCCGGGTCCGCGCCCAAGGCAACAGCAACAGGGAAAGGCTTTCCGGGGTTAGCTTTTTGCCATTCACGGAAATCCAATGCCCCGCCCCGGTGTGCCAGCCAGCGCATGATGACTTTGTTCTTGCCTATCACTTGAAGGCGGTAAATGCCTAAGTTTTGCCGTGGCTTATGCGGCCCACGGGTAATGACTAAGGCCCATGTAATCAACGGGCCGACATCCCCCGGCCAACAGGTTTGCACGGGATAGCGGCCCAAGTCGATGGCATTGCCCATCAAAATTGTTTCTTGGCAGGGTGCGTTCTTAAGTTCCCTAGGGTTCATATTCAAAACCTTCTTGAATATGGGAAGCTTGCTCACGGCATCCCTCATGCCCCTAGGCGGGTCAGGCTCCTTCAAGAAAGCCAATAGCTTCCCTACCTCTCGCAATGCCCCCACCGATTCTTCGCCCATACCCAGAGCGACCCGATGCGGTGTGCCAAACAGATTGCCCAACAGGGGGATTTCGTAGCCTTTAGGATTTTCGAACAACAGAGCAGGTCCTTGGCAACGAAGGGTCCGATCACAAATTTCAGTAATTTCAAGATTTGGGTCGGCTGGATGTGCTATGCGCTTCAATTCACCCCTGACTTCAAGCTGGGAGATAAAATCACGCAAGTCGCGGTATTTCATGATGATCCGATTTGGATAGCGTGTAGCAGGCCATTCTATAACCTGAAGGTGGAAGCCGGCTTTTGGTCATTCCTAGACCGCGACCGGCAGCAGATTTTTTTTTACTGACAAAAGGCTACTTTTGAACTTTGCTATATTCGCTCATAGCTAAACAAGCATCAATGGCCCGTTGCATTGAGCGTTTGCACTTATCTTACCCTAAGCCCCTTTCAACCGATCAAGGACTTGTGCCGTGGCTGTTGCCCAATCTTCTTGTTCAAAGCCGGGTTGGAAATTCCTCTTTTCGGCCAAATAGTAAGCAGCCTCAGCGATCATGCGTGCGACTTCAGCTTCGTCAACTTCGGGAACCTGTTCCGTTGGGGCAGATTTGGCCTTTGATTTTTTGACGGCGGGCTTGGCCGCTTTTGAAGCCTCTTCGGTTGCAGCAGGTACAGAAGCCACAACCTCCTCAACAATTGGCACGACAGCGGCAGTTATTTTGGCAGCGGGCTTGGCTGCCTTGGTAACGGCTGGTTTAGGCGCATCATCCTTACTGGGACTGGCAGTTGGATTTTCGGCTACTGGGACCGATACAGGCTTCGTGGCTGCGGATTTTGCAGGAACAGGGGTCTGTGGTGCTGTCGGCGTTGCCTTTGTGGTAGCCACTGGAGCGTCAGGCTTAGTGGTTGGCGATGATTTTGGCGCAGAAACTTCAGACGTTTCGGTCTTGGCGACTGCTTTGGGTTTAGTGGTCTTGGCCTCAGTGACGGCAGTTGCCTTCGGATCAGCGGCCGGCTTCGTCGGTGAGGTGGATTTAGGTGTCGTCATGTGAATTTTCTCCGCAAATGACAGGGTTTGGCGATATTCTAATGGATGTGGACAATCAACTGATAGCGATTAAGTAGGCAATTTTGAATTACCTAATGCCTAAGAAAGTTTATATAATAAAGGTTATTCAAATCATTAAGGGGGAATACTGTGTTGATCACAATTGGCAACACAACTTTTATAGTGGATACGCCTTTACCCCAAGTAGCGTTTAATTTATCACAATTAACTTTTTTTTCAAGGGCTAAGCTTCCCATCAACCACTCGTCCCTATTGCCAATCGGATCGGGCACTGAACTTCCCCAACACTATGACGGGTACAAACCGAAGAGAGGCGGAGCCAAACCGTTATTCTGAAGCCTTGCCAGGCTAGACAAAAAACTCTCGGACTTTATTCTCAATCAATGACCAAGACAAAATTATAGGTTTTTTCTCGATGGTTATATTCAAAGTCCCGCCAGTCAAACTGAAGTTTCCTTGGATACCTTTGCCATTAAATTGACCGGCGATGTGGTCCCCCCTTACCTCAACACCATTTTTTGCAGCATATGCTTTAAATTGCGTAAACACATCATGCGGATCGCGAGTCAGTGTGATAGAAAACTTTTTCGTCATAGTCTATTGCGTCATGGATGGCTTAAAATGCGTATCATAAAACTTTTGAAAGAGAATTACTGATGAATTTTAAAAATCTCACATTCGCCACTGGACTAAGCTTGTGCGGCACATGCATGGTCTTTACCGCAATCATGACAGGGGATGTTGTTGCCGACGAATCCAATCAAGTGTTTGGCAGGATTTTAGCGGCAATTCCCAACCAAATTGATGAACATGGTGAATCCCCGGCGGGCGATTTTATTGCCGATGCGCAATTGATGGCAACTCAAGCGGCCAATCGTGGGCGAGCAGAAATTGCCTTGGTCAATCCAGGATCGTTGAGTGGGAAAGGTCTCGTTGCCAACTACTACCCTCATGATGTTAGATACAATGAAATTACGGCCTTGCAGCCTCAAGGCAATGCTTTGGTCACGATCAAACTGACAGCACAGCAACTCAAATACGTGCTTGAGCAGCAATTTGCCGGGTGCGGGGGGCAAACCCAACAACGGATTCTCCACGTTTCCAACGGATTTAGTTTTAGTTGGAAGTCTACCCGAAACCATTGCTCCAAGATTTGGGATATGAAGTTGACGCATATGGACTTGTCCCATTCACCGCCCACCCGTTCCGGCATCGTCGATTTGATCGCGACGGGCGGGGTGCTGCTCAATCCGAACAAAACCTATCGGGTCACTGTGAACGAACTCTTGGCAAAAGGCGCGGACAACTTCAGCATTTTAAAAGATGGACTTAACCCTGTCACAGGGTTAAGCGAGGTCGATGCCGTGGCGGCCTATCTGGAAATCTACAAATTTCCCAAATCCTCTTACGATCCCTCAATCGCAGAGATGAACAAGCCCCGCATTGCTAAACTCCCCCTCCCCTAGGAAGGTTGGTCACTGCGAATATCTTCTCCTGAGACTTGAAAAACGACATATTCGGCCAGATTTTGCGCGTGATGCCCAACCCGCTCCAAGGATTTTATGACCAAGACCACGCTGATTGCAAAACCGATGTTTCGGTAATCCTCTAATATGTAGGTTATCAAATGCCGTAAGTCAGCTTGAAACTCTTCTTCCATATCGTTGTGGTTTTCGATGACTTGGAGTGCTTTCTCTTCATCCCATATATCGAAAATTTCCACCGCACTCCTCAAACCAGACATAGCCATCGAGCCGATGCGGTTTACATCCCGCAACATCTGACTGTTGGGATCACTGGCTTCATTGCCAATCGCTTGGATTGCCAGTCCCGCTATTCTGACCGCCTCATCACCAATGCGCTCTAGGTCACTGACGCTTTTAGAAACCGCCATGACCATCCGCAAGTCGGAACTAACCGGGCAGCGTTTGGCGATAATATTGGCGATCTCTTGATCCGCCTTGACTTCCAATTCATCAACCTGATTATCCATGGCCACCACTTTATGGGCCAAATCGAGATCCTGTGTCTTGAAAGCGTTCAATGCATCACCCAGCAGATTGATGACCAACCCCCCCATTTCCAAGGCAATCAAGCGCAAATTATCCAATTCCCCATCATATCGTCTGATGATATGGCCATCGGTCAGTTTTTCCATTGCGACACCCCGGCTCATCCGAATCGACCACTGATATAGTCATCTGTCAATTTATGAATTGGCTGGGTGAATACACTAGCTGTTTCACCCACTTCGATCAACTTTCCAAGATGGAAATAAGCTGTTCGTTGGGAAACCCGTGCAGCCTGTTGCATGGAATGGGTGACAATGACGATGGTATATTGTTCACGCAGTTCGTCAATGAGTTGTTCGATTTTGGCAGTGGCAATTGGGTCTAAGGCAGAGCAGGGTTCGTCCATCAGAATCACTTCTGGATTGACCGCAATCGTTCGGGCTATGCAGAGGCGCTGTTGCTGACCACCCGACAAGCTGGTGCCGGGGTGATCAAGGTAGTCTTTAACCTCTTCCCATAATCCTGCACGACGCAATGATGACTCCACGACTTCCGCCAAACCGTCTTTCGTTGCAGTCAAACCATGTATGCGTGGCCCATAGGCTACATTCTCGAAAATACTCTTGGGGAAAGGGTTGGGCTTCTGAAAAACCATTCCCACCTTAGCCCTTAAAGGCACGACATCAATGTGTTTAAGGTAAACGTCTTCGTCGTCTAATTTGATCTCGCCACTCACCCGACAACCGGGTATAGTATCGTTCATGCGATTCAAACAACGCAATAAAGTGGATTTTCCGCAACCCGAAGGGCCAATAAACGACAGCACCTCATTGCGTCCAATATCTAGGTTGACTTTTTTTATCGCCTGTTTGTCTCCATAATTAACATCTACGTTGCGACAACTAATACGCGGATCTGAGATACTCCATTGCCCTACCGTGCCGTCATCCTCGACCACTTCCTTATCACGCGAAGAAATCTGAAGGCGTTTGCGCAATCTTGAAGCATCCCGATGAAAATTTTGCCTTTCATCTTCGTTGACCATCGCAATATTTGAATCGAATTGGTTGAAAAACATAGGCGTCATGATATTGTTTTACTTACTTAGTTTGGCTTTTAAAATCCACTAAATAAATTAATCTAATTGTGTGACAATTTGATGACAATTAAGAACAGAAAAATGACCGGACTAACCCTATACCACACTTCTGGCTGCCATTTATGCGAAGAAGCAGTGGCGCTGACACAAGCTTGCATGGCAGCCAAAGGAATGAAACTTGATTGCCTAGATTTGGAGGAAATATCCGAAGACGCTGATTTGCTTGAACGCTATGGACTGCTGATCCCTGTATTGCGAATTGCAGATACTGAGCAAGAATTGAATTGGCCATTTGGCTTACCCGAAATTCAGCATTTTTTGAACGGGTGTGTCTAATACCTATGCTGTTAAAGACCGCCCGTAAGCGCTGGCCTTTGTTTTCCGCGGTGTTGGTGGCACTGATTGCCGCTATTAGGCCGTCACTACTTCCTTCGCAACAAGCAAGACGAAGCTGTAATTGTTCTGATGGTGCTTACATCCATCCTTGGCCCAGTGCTAACCGAATTATTTGGACGTAAAATGCTAGACGAAACCAATCAGGAAAACACCGATGCCACATTTTAACCACCTGTTGAAAATTACCTTGGTTCTATTGACGACCATTGCAAGCTTGCCAAACGTTTCCGCCGATGATAAAGCAGCCGCTCAAGCCGAATTGAGGAGCATGCGCATAGATGCTTTGAACCAGCTATATAAAGAAAACCCAAAAGCCAAAAAGCAAATCCGCTCTTCAGCAGGATACGGAGTGTTTGGCGTGATGGGAGCGCAGATTTTAATCTTTGGAGGTAGCGGAGGACGGGGAATCGTTCGTGACAACCTAACAGGCCGGGATACGTTTATGAAAATGGGCTCGGTCAGTGCAGGCTTGGGCGTAGGCTTCAAAGATATACGAACGATTTTAATATTTAGAAACCGTAATATACTCAAACAATTTTTAAATGACGGATGGGTCTTTGCTGGGGAAGCCTCTGCGGTTGCCAAGTCCGGTACTGAAGGTGGCAGCGCAGGTGAACTGGAGACGCCAGAAGGAATCAGCATTTTTCAAATAACCAAAACTGGACTGATGGCTAATGGGTCCGTACAAGAAACGAAATATTGGAAGGACGAGGATTTAAATTAACCGCTTGCAAACGAATAACTCCACCAGACAATTCCACCACAACTCGCAAGAGTGAAATCCAATACGCATCAACCGCATACCACACGACAGAGGTTATACGCATGAACGCAACAACATCCCACACACCATCCATTCCTCGCATCGTCATAGTCGGTGGCGGCGCAGGAGGGCTGGAACTGGCCACACGTCTCGGCAAAACCCTAGGCAAAAAGAAACAAGCCGAGATAACACTCATTGACTGTAGCCAAATCCATATTTGGAAACCATTGCTGCACGAAGTCGCCGCAGGAACGATGGACTCCCATGACGACGAACTGGCCTATTTGGCCCAGGCCCGGGCCAACCATTTCCGCTTCGTGTTGGGTCGTATGGATGGTTTGGATAGGGGTGGAAAGCAGGTCAAAATTGCGTCTATGCTAAATGATCTGGGAGATGAAATCGTCCCATCCCGCAGTGTTGCATATGACATTTTGGTCATTGCCATAGGCAGCCTCTGTAACGACTTTGGCATTCCCGGCGTATCCGAACATTGCCAATTTTTAGACAGCACAGAGCAAGCCGAACATTTCCAGCAACATTTATTGGCTTCATATTTGAAAGCCCAGGCACAAGGGGGGGTTGGGGGCGACGGCATATTGGATATTGCCATCGTCGGGGGGGGCGCCACAGGCATTGAATTATCAGCCCAACTCCACCAAGCCTCGCAACTTCTCAACGCCTATGGACTGGACTCGATCAAACCCACCGACATTAAATTGCATTTGATTGAAGCATCCAACATATTACTACCTCAGTTGCCGACCCGTCTCTCCTTAGCCACGGCCCAACAGTTAAGCGAAATCGGGGTTGATCTGCTGCTCGGTGAACGGGTGGTGGAAGTGACCCAAGACGGCGTAAAAACCATGTCGGGTAAATTTATCCAAGCGGAAATTATGGTCTGGGCTGCGGGAATCAAAGCACCCAACTTCCTTAACGGCATCGCTGGACTGGAAACCAACAAAATTAATCAATTAATCGTGAAAAGAACACTCCAAACCACTTTGGATAATGATATTTATGCACTTGGAGATTGTGCCGCCTGCCCATGGCCTGAAAAAGGCCCGAACGCTATCATTCCACCTCGCGCTCAGTCGGCTCATCAAATGGCAAACTTAGTCTACAAAAACATTCAACTTCGTCTTAAAGGGCAACCACCAAAGGACTACGTGTACACCGATTATGGCTCACTGGTTGCATTAGGGAAATTCAGTACAGTGGGCAATCTGATGGGCAATCTGATGGGTAGTGTCATGATCGAGGGCGCCATCGCTAGAATGGTTTACCTGTCCTTGTACAAAATGCACCAAATGGCACTGTTTGGACCATTCCGTGTGGGACTGTTGGTCATTTCAAACTTCTTCCGCAGCCGTTTACAACCAAAAATCAAATTGCACTAGCTCGTTGTGCCTTTTAATTGCCTGTGGAATTCAACCCTATCGGTGAATCCCAGGGAAGCGAAACCCCATAAACAAGCATATTTTGGTCACATGATTTAACAATAAATCATGTGACTCCCACAAGCGGGCAACCAATCAAGGCACATCGTTTGATGTCGTTTCATTGCCGTCATGAACAGGCATCACTAACACGGGTTTACCCGACTCAGCCAATACCTCTTGTATCGTATCCCCTAATAAGAAGTGGTAAAAAGCACCATGTTTGCTTGATCCTACTACAATCAAATCGACCATTAGCCTCTGCGCATGATCAACAATGGTTTTACCAGTCTCGCCTTGAATCAACAAGGCTTTTGCCTCCACTCCTTGTGCCCGAAGTTGATTGGCCATTTCTTGCACTTGTAGGTGTTCTACATGGAACTGTTTGGCTATCTGATCACGCATGACCGGAGTGTCGACTGTGTAACCCACAAAATCGGGGTCAGGCGCTGCAACATGTAGCAAACAAACAGAACCCAAGGCGTTTCGCAGCAACATAATTGTTCTGTCAATTAGCGCCTTGGAACTTTCCGAATTATCAATCGCAATCAAAATTTTCATAATCTCAACTAATCATCAATTAAATTTACAATCCAACATAAAGTTTACAAAATTATATTCTCTAAAGAGTGCATCTAAAAGCGCTTGCGAAAACTGTTAAGTTTCACGGTCACCCATATCAGCACCATTTCGATGCAAGTGCATCATAAATGTTCAATCGTCTTGATGTGTTCACACACAAACAATTGAATTTTAAATGCCAAATATTTTGGCATGATGGATGCTAACTATGATATTAAGGGTCACTTATTGGAAAATTAGGTTTATACAGACATCATTTTACCTGTATAAATCAAGATAGGATTGCTTGTCGAGTATCCAATAACGTGGAATTCAATAAAGTACCCGCTGAATCCGGTTTATTATGATTGAAACTTTCTGAGAGGTAAGTCACATGGTTTCGCCAGAAGAATTGACGATTGATAAACTAGAAGAGCACAAAGAAGTTTGGTTACGTGCATGGTGTGCCGCCGTTACGTCAAATGCAATCAAAGATTCCGAGTTGGCAGCAGGATGGGCAGATGCTTGCTTGGAATCTTATGAAAAAAGGTTCTTTGAGTGATAGCATCCTGGTTGAAGAGTGCCAAGTTCATCAGGGCATGGCTTTATCATGCACAACTTTTCTTGACTCAAAATCAAACGGGCAGCGATAAAGCCGTTGCTCAAACATAACATAAGGCAATATTGCCTAGGCGAGATTTTAAGTCACACAGTCAAATTTCCAGTAAAGAATTTCACTCTTTTTGCCAAAACATACGTTTTCTATATAGGGTCGAGGGGCTAACTTCTAATAAAGAGGCCGCCTTGGGGACATTACCGCCACATATTGCTATAGCTCTCTCGATAGTTTCTTTTTCAACAATCCATAACGGTCTAATCGGTTCAACAGATAGTTCATATTGAGTAGGATTGTCTCTACTTTCGATAATTGCAGGGACTGCCAGTGGTTTAACAATCGGATTTGGTTTATCTAAAGGCGGGGGAAGCATTTCCGGGGTGACTAGCATTCCTTGATTTAATACAACAATATTACGGATGACATTTTGCAATTGCCGAACATTGCCCGGCCAGTGGTAGTTGAATAACAACTCTTCAGTCTCCGTAGTGAACCCTACGAACTTTTTTTCCTCCTCCTTGGCAAATTCGACTAAAAAACGCTTGGCTATAGCAATAATGTCCTCCTTTCTTTCCCGTAATGGGGGCAGTGCAATCGGAATCACATGCAACCTGTAATAGAGATCTTCCCTGAAACGACCCGCCTCGACCTCTTTTAACGGGTCGCGGTTTGTTGCGCAGACCAACCTTACATCAACGGCTTCAATTTTGCCGCCACCAACTTTCTGGAATGTACCCGTCTGCACAAAACGCAATAATTTGCTTTGAATATCCAGATCCATCTCGCAAATTTCATCTAAGAACAGTGTTCCACCGTCCGCCCTGGTAGCAACCCCCAAGCGATCGATATGTGCCCCCGTATAAGCTCCTTTAACATGACCGAACAGCTCACTTTCCAATAAGTCTTTGGGTATTGCCGCGCAATTGAGGGCAACGAACGACTTTTCGCTTCGCGGACTGTTTGGATGTCGATGTATTGCTTCGGCACAAACTTCCTTACCGCTACCACTTTCGCCAGTGATAAAAACTGTAGCCCTACTGGCAGCAACTTTGTCAATAACTCGATAAACTATCCGCATGAGGGGCGATGAACCCACGAAGCCAGAATAATCAAGATTGGTTGCCTCAGTATGTCCGGCCTTTGTTTCCATTTGCCGCATTTTTAGGGCATTGTTAACCGCGCAAAGCAATCGCTCTGCATTGCAAGGCTTCTCTATAAAATCGAAAGCACCTTCACGCATGGCCTCAACAGCGGCATGAACAGAACCATAACCAGTTACAACCACCACGGCACATGGCAACTTATCCTGAATCACACGCCTAAGAATATCCAAACCAATCATATCGGGCAACTTTAGGTCTAATATCATCACTTGAGGCAAGTGAAGATACATCAACTCTAAAGCTCGGGTCCCAGATTCTGCACATACTACGCTCCAGTGTTCCTTTTCCAAATACGTCCTGTACAGATGGGATAAGGTCGGAGAATCCTCAACTAAAAGAATGTTAACCTTGCTTTCTTCATTCATAGGAGACGGGCTATATCATTTTGAGATTTTACCTGTTGATATTCCGACTTTGCGACGCAAAATGCAAATGATTTTTGGGCATTGCCGCAACTTTATTATCTAGGACGGCAAAATTTGCCCATAGGATAGGTATATTAAAAAAAACCCCATCTTTTGGGATGGGGTTATAGGTTTGGGTGCCTGGCAGTGCCCTACTTTCGCATGGGGGTCCACACTATCATCGGCGCTGGGCGGTTTCACTTCCGAGGTCGGGATGGGATCGGGTGGTTCCCGCCCGCCATGGCCGCCAGGCAATTCTGTCGCCGCCCGTGCC
>CAIWDB010000043.1 GCA_903911305.1 uncultured Methylococcaceae bacterium
CCGCATCCTGACCCGTGGCGGTATCTTCATGTATCCTTACGACACCAAAAACCCCGACTTGGCAGGTAGGCTCAGGCTCATGTATGAGGCCAATCCCATGTCTTTCATTATCGAGCAAGCTGGCGGGGCGAGTTCCACCGGGCGGCAACGCATCCTCGACATCCAACCCAATGACATCCATCAGCGCGTTCCGGTGATACTCGGTTCTAAGAATGAAGTCGAGCGGGTGGTGGGTTACCACATCAATAGATAGCCGAGCATCACTGGCTTGAATTGAAGTTCTGAACGTTTCCCCAAGGGCGAATGCCGCCCCGAACAGATTGCTTGCACTAAACCCATCAGCAAGAGGGCTTGAAAATGATTGTCACCACTGGAAAAGTGAAACACGGGGTTATTCAATTAGAACCAACAGTACTAACCGAGGGTGCCAGGGTGACAATTCTAGCCTGGGAGGACGATGATACATTCGAGTTAGACGCAACAGACGAAGCCAATTTATTAGCCGCAATTGCCGAGGCTGAACGTGGGGAAACGCTCAGTGCCGCAGAGGTTTTAGCGGGAATCCAAAGCCAATGAAGCAAAAGCTGCCCGTCCGCATAGTCACCAGCGCAGCAAATGCTATCGTTGAGGCGGCGGAATGGTGGCTTATTAATCGGACAAAAGCCCCCGAGGCGTTCATAGAAGACCTTGACAGCGCTTTGGATTTAATCGCACTCCAGCCTAACGTCGGGGCGAAGGCAAGAAACATGAAACTTACCGGAGTAAGGCGTATCCATCTCTCCCGTGTGCATTACTATTTGTATTACCGTCTCAAGCGCACACCCCCTTCCATAGAGGTTTTGGCACTTTGGCATACCAGCAGAGGTTCAGAGCCTAAATTGTAGCAGTACGGTCGATATTTGCTTTTCATAACATAACCAGGGACTGTAATACCGGGTGAAAAAGGATCTGATTAGTAGTTGTTTAAGCCAAGACTTAAAACGCCGTCATTTCGGCATGGATGCCGAAATCCAGCGTCCAAGGAAGGCAAACTATGCTCTACTAGATTGCCCAAAAGAAGCACTTGTACAACCGTCAAGATACCGTCCATGGCCTGGATACCGGCATCCATGCCGGTATGACGAGGTTCTTGGCTTTAGCTGAAGAATCTTGCTAATAAGGAAAAAGGATGTTGCACGACTCTAAACGTGAGTATCGACGAATGTATCCCGTATTTATAGAAGCGGAATGCGGGTTATCAGTAAAGATTTTGCTTCGCTTTATCCGGGTTGGCTGGGATAAATGAAGAAACCCATATAAAATTTGACATTTCCCCCCGCTCGGCGTATGAATGATAAAAATTCCACTTTTTTACCAAGCCCAAAATAAAACCATGATTTTCTGGCAATCAACCAATGCTATAGGACGTTCATCAAGCCTTGATGGATGCCTAGCCGCTATTGCCAGTCATCTACCAATCACCGCTAGACATCTAGCGACCGTTGCGAGCCATCTAGCAAGCCCTGCTAGACATCCTTCCGTCATTGCCAGTCATCTAGCAGCGACTGCGAGTCGTTTAGCAATCGCTGCTAGACAACCTTCGATCATTGCTACACATCTAGCAGCCGCTGCTAGACATCCTTTAATCATTGCTACACAACTAGCAGCCACTGCTAGACATCCTTCAATCATGGCTACACAACTAGCAACCATTGCCAGACACACGCGAACACAGGCTAGACATCACGGAATGCCGGATAGATGCCTATCGAACACCACGCAACACCCTTAAAACCATAACGAATCATGAGGAACGAACACTTATGACTGCTTCCTACTACCTGCCCACTGACGATGCCGGCAAAGCCGATTTTCTCGACCCTCTATTTTCTTTTCACCCCGCGCTGCGGGGTGAAAAGAAAATACAAACGACGGCAACGGTTTTGTCTTCCTCATCATCAACACCGAACCGAACACCACCGACCCCACCCCGCTACCCCAATGCTGTTGAATTAAGAGTAACAGTCCCCTCCCCCAACGGGGGAGGGTTAGGGAGGGGGCGAGTTAAATCAAGGGTTTCGTTCCTTTTTGGTCGCCCCCCTCCCAACCTCCCCCCGGTGGGGGGAGGAGTTAATTCAACAGCATTGCCCCGCTACCCACCCCCGGCACCAGCGCGGTATGGAACTACAAAGCCATCTACCGCTTCCATGATGAACAAGTCGGGCAGTGGAGTGATGTGGTGAGTGTGACGGTTGGAGGATAGATTGGTAGTGTATCGGATGTTTCAATGTGTTTGTCGGGCAACAATAAACCTATTGCCCGACTTGGCTATTGGGATGTACGATTCCGATGCTCCATAGCCGAATGGCTAATTTCCTCCAAGCTTTTCTCAAGCCACAAAACCCGTTGCCATTTTGTATAGTCCAATAGTTCCCGCAAGCATCATGCTGCCAAATCGCTCCGCTTGGACTTCGCCTAAAGTGTGGACTAACGCTTTAATACCCAACAGTTTCAATTCAGCATCCATTACTATGGCTTTTAAAGGCGATTTGGTTTCTGGTTTTGTCTTTCGATTTCCCATCCAACACAGGCCAACGTAATATAGCGGGGAATGGGTCGTTTACCAGTACGGTAGTGCAAAACGCTCCGCCGGGGAATGCCAAGAACCGATACCACTTGATCCGCCGACAGGCCATGACGTTCCATCCAAGCGTCGAAACGGCAAGCCGGGTCGTCGGATTGTTCCGCTGCCAAGCGTTGCAGCGTGGAGGATGCAATGGATAAATCCCCGCCATCGTCCCAAGTGATTTCCCAACCGTCTTCGCCAAGTTTCGCACGGGCGAATATATTAGGATCGTGCAGGGGGGCCAGGATAAGTTTGTCTGCCACAAAATCCGAAAGATTAACGCGAGTGGTTTGACCGTTGTTCCATGTCAAATGTAGACTCATAGCTGCGGATTCGGGATTGACACCGATAATATAAAGGGTTTGGTCGATCATGATGATTTACCTCACGGATTTAAGCGATGCCATTCTTTTTCAAGCAATGGTTTGTTAGCAAGCACCCAAGAGATGGCCTCGGCGAGCAATTTACGATTGGCTTTGCCACCCGGCTTTTCAACGAGAGTTTCCAGCAAAACCAAAGATTCGCCATCGGGTGTGCGAACATGAAAATGGGGTGGGTTATGGTCTGCATAAACTGAAATTTTTAGTTTTCCGTCCCGGTAGAGTGTGTTCATAGAATCATCACAAGGAAACTGACTCAAGCAAGATGTAAAATGTTGCCCAACCTATAAGGCTTCGATATTATGGTTTTGAATTGCTACCGTTATATTCCCTATTCTGGAAGCCAAGCTTCAAAGACTAGGTTCCCAACGTGGACGTTGGGAACCAGAAAAGGGTCGAATCACTCAAACACCTAAATCACCCACGCCGCCGTGCCCTCGTGCCCGCCCAAGCCAATGCGCCAACCCCCGACAACGCCATCACGCCCGGCTCTGGCACGGCGGCGACATCGCCAGAGCGCACGGCCCACGCATAGTAGCTATTGACCTTACCGTCGACGTTCTGGAGGCCATCGCTAGTATCGAAGAACCACGCGTAAACAGGATTGGGCGCGTACTCGGTACCGGACCAGTAAACGGAGTTTTGCATATTAGTGAACAAATTTGACAAAACAGCCGAACTGGTAATGGATGAACCTTGGCTCAAGCCCCCTTCGGTGTAATACAAATTCCCCAGTTCGCTGTTGATGCAGTTGTAGTTAGCACCACACGCGGGATCGGCGGTCGGCAGCCGCCAGCCGGTGAAACCGCCGATGTTCAGGCTAGCCGCCCAAGTATTGCCAGTTCATCAGGCCGTCGGTGTCGTAGCCGGAGGTCTGGGCGTAGTTGGCATCTTTCAGCCAACTGATGTTACGGTCGGTATCGTAGACGGCAAACACCCGGTCGATCAAATCGGCTTGGGCTGTGGAGGCAAGGCCCATCCCGGCCAAAAGCAGCAAAATGGGGAAACGGTGTTTCATAGTGTTCATTAGCATATTCCTTCATAAATTGTTGTTGAGACAGGGTTCGCGCGCAGGGTGTCTGGCGCGGCAATATTTTCCTCCTATCACATCATTAATTCAAGGAATTTGCAGCCCCAAAGCCAAACCGCGAGCGGCATCATTGCGTATTGCGCCAAATGGGCGGTTCCAAAATGATGGTGGAACACGGCTTGCGTTTCATCCTTTATAATGGAACGTGCATCGATTTAATTTGATAACCCATCATCCACCATGAAACACCGCATAGACCCAAAAATAGATTGCGTATTCAAAGCCTTGCTCGGCTCGGTGGAAAACCGCAATTTGCTGGTGCATTTCCTCAATGCCATATTGACCCGTGATTTGAGTTCACCAATCACCGAAGTCGAAATACTCAATCCCTACAACGACAAGGAATTTCTGGACGATAAACTTAGCGTGGTGGATGTCAAAGCCAAAGACAGCGAAGGACGGCTTTACCAGATTGAAATCCAGTTATTGACCTATCGGCATTTGCCGG
>CAIWDB010000044.1 GCA_903911305.1 uncultured Methylococcaceae bacterium
ATCATGCGGCGGCAGCATCTGTGCAATGATCTTGGCTTTGAATTCTTTTGGATAGGTTGTCATCGTTTTCCTCTTGATCGCCCCCACTATAGGCTAAAAATTCTCCTTGCGGGAGGCGACATCTATCCTGACACAGGGGGATAGTGCCTTGATTCCTAAAATCACCCTCCTTGACCGGATGAAATACCGGCAAGCTCTGGCCCGATACGTCATTTTGGAAAACCTCAACGAGTTGCTTGTCCTCCCTGCCCTGCCCGCCTTGTTTCCCACGGGTTAGCCCATGCACTTTATGTGAGGCAACCCGTCCGCTCACCGACCTGCCATCGACGCACGGTTTCCGGTGCGTAGTCGAAACTGGCCTCATACCACCCATCTTCAACGACATGCTTCTGCATCGGGTTGCCCAGAGTATTGTCGCCATGCCCCCTTATGTCCGCATATTCACCGCACAGAAAATACACCATCGACACCAGTGGTTCCAAGCCACCCGCCATGCCGTCAGTCACGTTTTCAGGAGGCATGTCGTAAACACCACCGCCACTCATAGACTGCATTAGATCCGCCTCCGTCGTTTGTGAAACCGTCCCGTCCGACACATCGGCACAAGGAAGAGGAGTGGGGCATGGAAACAAGCCTCCTTCGCAGTCAAGCAGTAGCCGTAACGTCGCCCTTCCCTTCTCGGCTTCCCATTCCGCATGGGCGAAAAATCCATGCAGTGGCATGACCCCCCATTTTTGATCTGGTGTCTCAATGTAGACGCACCATTCTGGCAGGCGGTAAAGCAATTCATAATTCATTTCGCCAGAAACACGGGCCAACATCGCCGCATTGCGCACATCCGGGTCAAAGAGGTAGATGCCTTTCGTGTGGCGCCACGTGCCAATGGCCGCCAACCGGGATACGTCGGGCAACAGATGCGGCGGCAGCCTGACAACATCGGCCTGCTTGCTGACGATGGCATAAAAACCGGCCATTGGCAGGAAACACCACTCTGGCCAATTGGGCAAAATATTTCTCCCCTTTGATGCGCGGAATTTTTCGATTTGCCTCCATGCCTTGGGATAGAGCCGTCCGAGATTCGCCAAATGTTCCAGCGGGCGGCATGCTTGCTCTAATCGATTGATGTGGTGGGCGTCCATGGTCAAAGGAGGTTGCAATAGTTAAACATAGGATATAAGAATCAGGGTACAAATTGCATAATTGATGCTTGCCTGAAAAGTAAACACAATTATGATTGCTAGGCGCAAAGGGTATAAGGTGTCCATACCCGCTGGATATTCGCAAAAACCACTTCTAGCAAAAGAGTGCCGATGGACTTGTAGAGTTGCTACCAGTGTTAAATATGTCAAAGGAGACTTTACAACTGTCCAGATGCAGACGCCACTCAAAAAATGACAAACAGATCATCTATTCTGGGTGAAAATTAGGCGAAGACATGCTCGAATTCAAATTTACAGACAAACTAGAAAATCGGCAATCGATGCGTTAGAGTCAGACACTATGAAATCTTGATTTATAGCATCGGACATTTTTGCTTGTTACTTTGTAGAATATAACTTTTTTCAGGTCTCATCCTCCCCTGTTACACATCTGCACGTCAAATACCTACCAGAAATCCAATTCCGATATATCATAGGCAGGTTCAAAAATGACCAATGGCCAAATTACACACCCCGTTCCATTGTGGAACGATCTTACAATCATCATAAAAAAATCAGGCAATTATAATTTACTGTATAATTAATTTATTTAAAAAATACATGCTTGGCATAATTTTATATGAAAACTATCCACATCAAACCATCTACTGTACGCCTACTGCTGCCGCTACTAGCATCCGAACTGGCGGACAGTAAAGCAACATGGACACCGGATACTGTTCGATCTCTCCGGATGATCCATAGCGGCGACCTTCCAATCCAGCAACCGGCCCCGCGCGTCATCGTTAGCCGCATGGCAAAAGGCGGTGTCGGCAAGACGACGATCATTGCTAATCTGGGTTCAGCGCTAGCAATGATGGGTCACAAAGTGCTCATGGTAGACGGCGATCCACAAGCATCGCTCACTTCGATGATGGGGGTCGATCCAATGGACGATGGAATTATACATGTGGGGCATTTGATGCATAAGTGCTACATGCGCCAACCAGTGTGCATCAAGGATTCTATCAAGGCAATTTATTCGGATGGTCATCTAGATTTGATTCCGGCTGACATAACCCTTGTAAATGTCGATTCGTGGTTGAACGGCGCGGTCAGCCGAGAACTGTTGTTCGCCAGACTATTGCGCGAAAACGAAGATTTCTTTTGTCGCTACGAGACAATCTTAGTTGACACAGCCCCAGCGACCAGCGTCCTAACCAACGCCTTGATGCTAGCGGGGAGGGAATTGCTAGCTGTAGTTATGTTAAACGGAAGCAGTATAAAGGCTTTACGAGTCCTAGAATCGAACGTCGCCGAGATCAACGCGGCTATTCCCAACCTCGATATGGGCATCCATATAGTGGCTAACGGATGGCATGGCGGCTATTCTGACTGTCGACAGGCACTGGATAGCCTAGTGAAGACGCACGGAGACCAACTCAACGAAAACGCATTACCTTTGTCGACATCTTTCCGCCGTCAGGACAGTCTAATGGATGGCATCCCCAGTGGGCCGGTACTGGAGCGTGAGCCAAGTTCAGACAGCGCGGCATCAGTCGCCGCGCTAGCTCGATCTTTGGCAGACCGCTACCGGATATTACTGGACGGCAGGTTTATCAGAGTATTGTCGGACATTGTATTAAAGGATACCGCCAATGGGTAGCAATAAGTCTGGACTCAAAATTAGTGGACTAATGGGCATTACGAGCAATCAGCCAGAGGCAAAAAATGCCGGATTCGACCTGCCTGCGCTAGATTTACCCTTCCATGGACAACCAGATGGCGGCATCGATAACCCATCACTCATTCCCTTGGATTTGATTGTACGCAGCCCGTTCCAGAACCGATCCCATATGAATGAGGAGGAGGTTGCGCTGCTTGCAGAGAATATCCGCCGCGACGGGTTAAGGAACCCAGCCACTGTTCGCCCACTTCCAGACGGGCATTACGAGTTAGTATCTGGCGAAACGCGTGTAGAGGCATTCAGAGTTCTCGCACGCACTGAAATACCTGCGTTCGTTCGCCCAATGGACGACAAAGAAGCTGCACGAGGAGCGGTTTTAGACAACTTCTTCCACCGCGACTTGGAAGATTACGAAATCTACAAGGGACTAAAGACACTGATGGATTGTGGCGCAGCGTCATCACTCGGGCAGTTGGCAAGCTTAACCCCTTGGGGTAAAACCCATGTGTTTCGGTTCATGTCGTTCGGCAAGCTTCCGCAGGCGGCGATAGACATCCTTGAGGAATCAGCAGGTTTGGTTAGCGCCAAGGTTGCAGGGGAATTTGCCAAGTTAGTCGCTGACGGAATGCCGTCGGAACTCGTAAAAGATGCTCTACTGCTAGCACTAGAGGAAAGGTTAGATCCTCATAAGTCCGCGAAATGGGCAGAATCGAAATGGCGAAAGGGAGCCAAGGCAGCAACCCTAGTACATTTCGGAAAGCGACCTGTCGTCCTGCCTTCGGGTAGATTAGTTTGCACCGTATCTAGAACCACCAAAGGGCTTGCCGTAACAGGCGAGAAAGGTACTCAGTTAGACTGGGATACCCTAGAAGTGGAATTGACGGAATGGCTGTCCTTGCGATTGGCCGAGGAAGAAGTCGACGTTACTCGATCTTCAGGTTTGTAGTAAATTTAAAACATTAATATTATGTTATTTATCTACCACTCAAAATTTTGGTCAGGTATTTTGTCAACCTCAATACCGGCATTAATCTGCTGAATTGGATCAACTTGTAACAATAGACTATGAAAAGGTATAAGTTCATTATAAACATATATTTAAGGTAATAATTGCTAAGAGATGATATCCTTAATAGCCATCAGTTTGATAGACCACTCTAACTATTACCCTAGTACCAAGTAATCCTACTCACAACGCCATGAAGCCAACTAAAGATAAAGACCTCGCCAATGAATTTGATTTCGTCGAAAAGATCGATAAGATGCAACGAACGGCTTATCTGAGAGCAAAAGGCATCAATACGGGGCAACCAATACAACTTGACTTGATCTTCCCCGACACCTTGGGCAAAAGAGGTGACCAACGATTTATACCCAATGACTACGCCCGATCATCTCTATTTACCGCTCGGAACAAATCCCAACCACGCAAAGTATTGATGCACGAAAAATTATTTCACCTGCACGAAAACGTCGCACTGCTATACACCGGCATCGAACTGCGAGCGGAGGACGACGAAATTATCTGGTTGCAAATTCTTAGTTACGGCAAGAGTGTACCACTTGGTGAACCATTCGATTTTTCTATCAAAGACTTGGTACGTGACGTACATTGGTCAAAAAATGGTCGCTATTACGATAAAGCCCGCGAGTGCATCTCGCGCCTGAAGGCAAACGAAGTGTTAGCTTTGAACAACAAGGCATATGGCAAGAGTGGCGCAATCTCGTTGATTGCCAACTATACAGCCACCAATGACAACGAAGGTAAACCAACGCATTACCGGATATGGGTAGACCCTAACCTGATCGTGCTCTTTGCAGGCAACACGTTCACAAGTCACCGATGGGAAACCTACCGTGACCTGTCACCCGTATCAAGGAGACTTGCAGATTACATTGAGAGCCACAAACAACCATTTCCGCTCAAGCTTGAAAAGTTTAGGGAAATGTGTGGATCCCAAGATACAAGCTTAACAAGTTGGCGACAGACGGTCAGAAAGGCTTGCGCCGAGATAGAAGAAAAAGCCATTGCCAAATGGGCCAAACTGCAAGACGATAACATTTATTGCGCAAAGGAATGAGCTTGACTAGGTCAAATTATCCATAGGCTGGATCAACAAACGTAAAAATTGTGACAGATGACCTACAACGCGTGACAGATGACCTATGCCGAACGATCAAAACATAGGTCATCTGTCACAAAAATTCGGCCTAAACAGACTTCAAGCGAACTAAGTAGCCATATTCTGTGGATAACTTTATGCTTGTAACCCTGTCCGCTAGTGAAATCCGAGAAATCGGTGACAAATGACCTACAAAAAGTGACAAATGACCTATAGGTAAAACAAAAATAACAAAAAATCAGTGACAGATGACCTAGGAAAGTGTGACAGATGACCTACAAAACTGTGACAGATGACCTATGTTTAGTTTATTCAAATATTTGTTTTAACTATAATAATTTACCGATTTTCTAGTCCCTAACCGTTCTTTTAACCGCTTTTTTTAACCAAAAGAATACATCAACAAAATTTTCCCTCTACTACCAGTATTAGCATCAAAAAGGGTTAGCAAATAATACGCTATCCAATCTCTCTGCTTAAGCAACTACAATTAGTTTACTTCATACAATACCTTCGCCAAAAATCACGCCGCTTTAGCATGAATTCTGCCGATTTCTGCGGCTTGGAAAATTCTGTCGTCGATTATAAATTCCTCGCCAGTTTTGCCGAGCGAATTTAATATCCTCCGCGTGTATTTTCGCGCCCTGAAGACGGTTTTCAAGTCCAGCATGCTGCCTCCGCTTAGAGACTGTAAAAGTATTCGCACCCCCTACAATCGCACCCGAAACCAAGCTTGCAACCTAAGCAGAAGGCCGACCTGACGCGGGATTTACCGGTGGCGACGGACGAGAATCCAACACAGGAGTGGATCAATTAGACCGAAAGGTGCTGCCAATGCAGGTTGCAAACC
>CAIWDB010000045.1 GCA_903911305.1 uncultured Methylococcaceae bacterium
CTGACCTTAAGCTTGTTTTGATCCGGGTTAAGTTCCGTTTTTTTCATATCTTGGGTGCTAATATCCCAACCCTTGCTAGATATGCTACCAAACTGACCACTGATATTGGCTTCCATTTCGACTGAATAAATTTCGGTTAAGCCAAATTGAATGACATGTGTAGGTTCTACTTTAACGTTACTTAGCTTGATTTCTTTAAATAAGATTTCACCATTTTCAACACTTATTAACAAGCCTTTAGATTCTATTATTTCCAATATAAAATCCCAGTCCGTACAGTTATATTGTACTTTGCATTCATTAATGTTATTTAAGCTGATTTGGTTTTGGTGTAAGTGAGGTATTTTATCATTATAAAAACCAATGAGGCTATCAATTATGGAATTATCAGATTGATTAGTTAAGGTTCGAGATTTTCGTGCTTGGGTCATTAAATAAACAGAATCCTTTAAGCCTATGGTCAATGTAGATTGACTAGTGTTAGCCTCCCAAGTATGAGTGATTACTAACCCGGCAAAAACCAACTTGTCTAGAGCTTGATCATCGGGCCTGAAATAAATTTGAATATAACGACCGGGTTTGAAGAAATCACTATTGCTGATTGGGAATTCACCTTTTGCCACATCACCATCATTGAGTGTAATGGTCGCATAGGGGATGCGATTGGCCTCTCTGACAATATCAACGGCTAATACACTCCACTTGTTATCCATAGCCACTGCCAGTACCTGATGATTATCAGCACTCGTGATAGTTATATTGATGCTCATGATGGTTTAGGCTTACTTTGATTGTATTGAGAGATAATGGCTTTAAGTCAAAGGTGGAAAATAAAGATTTTGCCCCGGTTGGAGATTTCTGAAATCATCCAAATTATTCGCTTGTGCAACGATGGGATAATAACGGGAATCGCCATATATATCTTGGCATAATAAGGGCAAAGTGTCCCCGTTTCTGACAACCCTCAAATGGGTTAGATCGGGCGAACTAAAGTTATCCTTCAAAGACCGTCGCTTTTCTTCATCGTCGCCCAATAAAACAATATCAAGTTCGGCAGACGTAGGCTCTCCATTTCGATCGAATCGAGTATATTTAATATCGACGCTGCTAAGTCTGCAAGGAAATATAATTCCTCCCCATATAAGCTTTAAATAATTAGGCTGATGCGATATATCAGCAGGGATCCATGTATATTTTAGAAAGTTAATAACTTGTTTTTTGACGTTAGATGCTCCGATATCATTACATGCAGAAATGGCTATATTATGATAATCAGATAAAAGGTATTCATCAAAAATCAGCTTCAGCTTCATTTCCTCAGGTGGATTATTGCTATATTTAAGTTCCTGCCCACTTTTGCCAATTCCTTGTGGTTTGGCATATTTAGTGGTGAATTTTTGACTCAGGGTTTCTGGATTAAATTGAGCAAAAATCGTAGCTTTTCCACCAGTACGTTCTTTGTTCGCAAAAGATTCTATTTTGAGTTTGGTCAGCTTATTATTACCAAATATATTATCTAAGTATGACATATCACCTCTCTCCTTTAGCCTTCAATATTTTCAAGATTTGCCTGACACATTCATCAATAATCTGTTCTGAATTGGGTGTATTCGTGGGTGCAGCACCCCCTTCGCTGGGCTTTTTGGTTTCTTGCACGACAGCGCGGATAATCAGTTCGCGGATTTCCACAGGCATGGTTGCTATATCCTGACGCTGGACATGTTTTGATAAGCCAATTCCATGTGTTCGATGACTAGGCTTTCGTGATTGGCATCTAAATCCGAAATTTTCCATTGGACTGGAAAAGCATTGCGAAAACGCCATGAAGATAATGGTATTCCACCGTTCTCATGTAATATCACTAAGACATCGCAAGGGTTAAATTTAAATTCCTGCATCGCATCATCAAACAAAGAAGAAACAGAAAACGATAATATTTGAGATTTTATAAATGGGGCATGAACCGTTGAAACTTTTAACAAACCTCTCTCCAATATCAAATTCTCATACTCTACCCGGTCAGGCAGTCGGTGGACAAATAAATTCTCCCCTCCCTCGTTTAGCTTATGGGTTGAAATTTTGGAACCTAAGCCAGACACCTTCTGGAATGACATATCCCAAGGAAGAATATCTGGAATAGGCACGGGAAGTGTCTTACCAAATACTACGGGGTGTATAAAAAATGTCACCGAAAATCGAAATGATAATGCGGGTGTGCCACCAAGCATTGCCGACGACAAACCTAGTGATGATCTGGATGAGTCATTGATGAGTGATTCTGGCATTGAAGCTTCCCCTTATTAATTATCAATTGGATGGTGACTGAAATTCAATTTCCAGGTCTTTGGCAATAATATCCAGACTTTCAATGGCCACGTTTTGACTAGATGCGACAAAGTCCGGGCCGATCAGTTTAGAAGGGATAGCCCCTATGGCTTTCCATGAAACGATAGAATTTCCCAATCCATCACATAAAGATATGGTGATATCTCTGGTTTGTACAAAACCCAACCTCTGCCAGCTTTCCATGCTGTTAAACCATTCCACCAGATATTGAGTATTCTCATGATTGACTATAATCCCACGCTTCAGGCTTATTTTGATAGGTTTGATTTCCATAGGAATCATCATATACCCCAAAGCAAAACTCAGCCCATGACGATATGTGACAGTATTATACTCCCGGCTCAAACCCGTCACCTCAGAGAAACTTATGGTGGGAGAATTTGAGCCATCAAATATAGAAACCCTATAATTGTACGATGAGGCTGGATAATTAGAGGCCATTAGTTTATACCTATTGATAGTAGACGTTTAAGTGAGGGATATTCCTATTAATGCAGTCGAATTAACTTCTGCCCCCAACAGGGGAGGTTGGCAGGGGCGATCTACGAGTAGTCAAGCCGATGACTGTTTCCCGCCTCTACACCACACTCCCGAATTGGATGAGCGAGTTATAACGCCTAATTCAACAGCACTCGGTATTTTCAACCTCTCACTTTACTTATCATTTTTCAAAATTCGATCAGACCAAGAGAGTTAAATCTAACTAGCCGTGGTCATTTCGATTCCACCCACCAATACCTGAAAGCTTTCTATCGCTGGATTGTTAGAACTTGCGTCAAATGTGGGCGCATCCAAGCGGATGGGAAAAGCATCCCTTAGTGTCCATATCACCACAACACTGCCTAGTTCATTGCACAATTTGACAGTAATGTCTCGTTTATCGATTGCTTTGTAGTTTGCATCTTTAATCCATTGATACAAGTATAAAAGATCATCAGATGAGCTTGACTTCATAACCCCTCTGTTAAAGATGATGGGATTGGACTTATCCATTTGAGTGGGTAAAGCCATTGAATTGACCTTCTTACCATCTTTACTCATGCTTTCCTTGTAAACAGTATAGTTATAACGAATCGTCAATCCAGTGACTGAAGCGAAGCTATAGGTGGTTGAACCGATATCCACCTGATATTGGTACGATGGAAGCGGGTAGTTGGTGGTGGGTGCGGGGGTGTCATTAGCCATGACTAAAACCTCTCAATATAATGAGTTAAAGGGGGTAAAGGGAAAAATCCATTAGGATTGTTGAACCATTTGCGTAAACCGCAATACGATAAACTCGGCTGGCCTGACCGGTGATACACCGACCTCAACTATCATACGGCCTTCCAACACGTCTTCTGGCGTCATGGTTTTGCCTAGTCCAATATTGACGTAATAAGCGGCTGACTGATTGGCTCCAGCCAATGCTCCTTGCTCCCATAACCGGTACAAATAACTCTCGATCATTGACTTGACCTTAAGCCATGTCACGGCATCATTGGCTTCAAACACCGCAAAATTGGATGCCTTCAGGCAGGATTCCTCAATAGTGATTAACAACCGGCGTACAGAGATATAGCGCCAGTCGTTGTTGTTGCCCGCCATCGTGCGCGCACCCCACACTAAGGTCCCCTTGCCTGTGAATGCACGAATGGCGTTAATCGACTTGCCCCCCGCCGCATCAATATTCAGATCGCTTTGTGCGTCATTGTTAATCTGTATTTCAGGCCCAATCACGGAGGCTATGCTGACATTGGCAGGTGCCTTCCAAACGCCACGGTCCCGATCCACAGAGACATAAATACCAGCCATTGCAGAACTCGGCGGAAGTGTTATATATTGACTTGATAACTTGGTCTTGACTTGGTTATATAGCAGGGTATTGGAGGTTTTTAAAGTGTCTAAGGTTTTTGTCGTCTGGTTTAGTAGGGCGGGGGTAGTAATCGCTGCAATATTCGCACTGCCATTCCCATTTTGGCTTATGCTGTAATTATTGCTGTTGGCTCCGCTACGATTTTGCCATGCCGATACTAACTGTGAAGCGGTTACTGTTGGGCCTGTGGGTAAGGTGATTGCCAAGGTTCCCGGTGTTGTTGTTGTGTCAAAACTAAAATTAGCCGTACTTCCCTGGCTAATAGATATATTAACTAGGCTATTATCCCAATTGATGACCGTTATTCCATTATTGGAACCACTGGCATCTGAGCTCCATTGTGAAAGAGTAACAGAAACATTTTGGTCTTGAGATTGATAAACCAAATTTGTTTTCAGATAAGGATAATAAGCTGCCCCATAACAGAGATTCTCCATTCCTATATTATTTCTAAAATCGGTCACGTCATCTGATAGTTCGGTTATAGTTGTTGTGACTTGAGGATTGTCTGTTGCAACTTGAGGATTGGCGAGTGTTGCTTGAGATGGAGTAGGGTTCGCGACAGTCGCTATTGTACTTGCATCTTTTATTACATCGACTATCAAGAAGCGATCTTTTAGTTTGTCACACTGAGCCAATGCCTTGGCGCATAATGTAGTGTAGTAATCATTCTTGGATAAGTTGACGGCATCCACCATGACGATGATGGTTGGTTCGTCTTGCTTTTCCAAAAGGTCGATACCACTCAAAAATTCTTTACTATTCGGAGTTTTGGAATAATCACCGATGGATACAATATAGCAACTGCTCCCCCCATTGAAGAAGTACATTTGTATCGCATAATACATCAAGAAATTTGTCGTATCAGTTCGTGTTACGTTTAGGTTGCAATCCACACTGAATGAACTTGGATTAGGCCCACCAAATAAATTAGTGTAATCCAATAGGGTATCTATTCTGACAGCCACCGGATTTTTGTTATAGCCTTTCTCCGTATAACCTATAAATGCAGGAACCGCCGTAGCCACTTGGACTACGGAGGGGGCTAAATTGGATATTTCTTCGACGTAAACACCAGGAGTATTGTAAGTTGACATGGTTTTATACCTTTTTTATGTCGGGTTAATTGAGTTGAGTCATAATGTGGTATATCGCATCGACTTTATTCCCAGCGGCATCCACATCGGGTTGCAGAAAGTTGCGGTAATAAGGGTTGGGTAAACTATCAATGAGTGTTGTTTGACTCCCCTTTAACTTAAGTTGAATATTGCTTATGCCTAATTCGTTGCAGGGAATCATCTGGCCTGACAAGTAACGCGAAACATTCAAATTAGGCGATTGATTAGCGAGTTCATTGAACAGATCATCGTTCCCATTAGCCAATTTCCAATTGTATTGTGTTGGGTCATTGGCATACTCAATAAGGTAAGAATTTGAATCATCCTTTGATGTCAGCAAGTAGTAAATCCATTGGACAGGTTTGGCTTGAAATGCAATGGATACCCTTTCGTTCAAAATCTGATTGAAATTGCGGGTAATGTCCAATCTGATCGAGCTTGGGTTGTTTGGATTGTCAAAGGTAATGTGGGTATCAGCATTATTACCGTTGGGTAAATTACTCTTATC
>CAIWDB010000046.1 GCA_903911305.1 uncultured Methylococcaceae bacterium
TCATGGAGACGATTGAGGCGCACGTGCAAGGCTTCTTTGTGCAAGCCCTGCAACTTGACCCCCGGACTCTGCGGCTGGAGGCCAAGTAACTCGCGGCTTTGCACGGAAATTCATGGGGTAAATGAGCCCCGAAACTTTAGTAAATAAAGGCCATCGACAAAAATAAAAATGACAACACCGAAGCTGTAAATTGAGACTTAGTAGAGTAGCCCGATGAAATCTCTTGCTTCAGAGCTAATGCATCATATATTTACAACAATCAAAAATGTTATCCCGGAAGTTATCCCGAAAAGAAAAAGGCCGAAATATTATTTCGGCCTTTTTCTGTAACACTTTGATTTTAATTGGTCGGGACGAAAGGATTTGAACCTACGACCACCTGACCCCCAGTTAGAAAAATGGCACTTTTAGGCATTCCTACCATGTTTGAAATATTTTTAACAGTGCTTTGTAATCAATACTTTATAGACTATAATTAGTTATAAGGGCTTTGAAGCATTTTGACTCCAAAAGTCTACCATAGGTCTACTTTTTTTGACGGCCTACCAGAGAGGTCTACCAAGATGCGATTGAACAAGACGAACATCGAACAGATACCGACACCCACGGACAAGCCGGCCTTTTATCGTGACGATGAACTTAAGGGCTTTGGCCTAAAGGTTTTCATCAGCGGCAGCAAGTCATTTTTCATTGAGAAGAAAATCAATGGCAAGTCGAAACGAATCACCCTAGGAAGCTATGGCGAACTAACCGCCGAGCAAGCCCGTAAGCTTGCCGTCAAGTTGGCCGGGGAGATTGCCAGCGGCGGCGACCCGATAGCCGAGAAAAAGGAGCGCGAGCTTAAGGGCGTGAACCTTGGGGAAGCCTTTGCCGACTACCTCAAGGCGCGGAAAGACCTGAAGCCGAAGACGCTGGAAGACTACCGCCGTGTTTTTGACAAGGCGCTTGCCGACTGGAAGGCAAAACCCCTGCTTTCGATCAACAAGGACATGGTGTCCAAGCGCCACACCAAGCTAGGGCAGGAAAACGGCGAGGCGTGGGCCAACCTGTGCATGAAGGTGTTACGGGCCGTGTTCAATTTCGCCATCGGGCAGTATGAGGACTCGCAAGGGCGTTCATTGATTACCGACAACCCGGTTAAGCGCCTGAGCCAATCACGGGCGTGGTATCGGGTGGAGCGTAGGCAGTCCGTCATCAAGCCTAGCGAACTAGGGGCATGGTTTGAGGGTGTGTTGAATCTGCCCAACGAAACCTTAAAGGATTATCTGCAATTGGTCATCCTGACCGGCCTACGCAAGAACGAAGCGGCAAAGCTGGAATGGTCTAATGTTGACCTGAACGCCAAAACCTTGACCGTGCGCGACACCAAGAACCACAGCGACCACACCCTGCCCTTGTCGGATTACCTGTTTGACATGCTGGCAAGGCGCAAGGCAAAGGCGGTCAATGCCTATGTGTTCCCCGGAACCGGCGCGGGTGGCTACATTGTGGAGCCGCGCAAGCAGATGGCGATGGTCACCAAAGCCAGCGGGGTAGCCTTCACCGTCCACGATTTGAGGCGGTCATTTGTCACCTTTGCCGAAAGCTTGGACATTAGCGCCTATGCCTTGAAAAAGTTGCTAAACCACTCAACAGCGGCAGACATCACAGAGGGCTACCTCATCATCAACATTGAGCGGCTACGCGAACCCATGCAGAAAATCACTGATTTTGTGTTGAAGTCGGCAGGGTTGAGGGAAACCGCCGAGGTCATCAGTATTGACAAGAAGCGGCAGCATGGTTAGCCAAAGATTTCACCGGCCTATTAAGATTACCCGCCATGCCAAGGAGCGGATGGCGGAACGTGGCATTTCCGAGGCTTTATTATTGGACTTGATCGAAACCGGCAAAGCCAAACACAAAGACGATACCCGGCTATGGCTGTTCAAGCATTACCCGGAATGTGACGACAACCTGATTTGTGCAGCGGCGGTCTTGGAGGATTGCATTATCATCAAGACCGTCATGCACCATTTCCAACTTGAGGCAGCAACATGAAGACGATCTACTACCCCGAAGACGACATTTTATACATGCGCTTCAACGACAAACCGATAGCGCGGGAGGTCTCCCACGGCTGGAACGTCAACATGGCTTATGCGGCAGACGGCGACTTGGTGGAGATGTCTATCCTAGACGCGCAAAAAGAAGGCATGTACCCGATACAAACCGAAGACAGGAAGGCGGCATGAACAGAAACGCCGAAATTACCCCGCTTAAGCAAGCAAGGGGTTAAACCCATGAACACGGCTGAATTGATCTACCAAGAGGCCAAGACCCTGCCCGACCATTTGGGTGCCGAGGTCTTGGATTTCATCGGCTTTCTGAAAAGCCGTCATCCCATTGTTGACGAAACGCCAGTCACCGACCAGAAAATAGACGAACTGGAAGCCTTGTTCGCGCCATTCCGCCGCGACCTGAGCGGTTTCCGCTTTGACCGGGAAGAGGCCAATGAGCGTTGAGTTTGTCGATACCAACACGGTCATTTACAGCCTAGGCGAAGATGCCACCAAGCGCAGGAAGGCACTTGCAATATTGGCGAGGAAGCCCGTTATCTCGATTCAGGTGCTTAACGAAACGGCTAACACCATGCGCCGAAAGCTGAATTTTGACCTACCGGCAATAAGGCGGTTTCTTCTCGATTTGATGGGGGAAAGCAGAATGCACCCGATTACACCGGCCACGGTGCTTGCGGCATTGACTATTGCCGAACGCTATGGCTTTTCCCATTATGACAGCCTGATCGTGGCGACTGCCTTGGAAGCAGGATGTAGAACACTTTACAGCGAAGACATGCAGCATGGGCAGTTGATCGACAACCGCTTGACCATCATCAACCCGTTTCGATGAACCCCGACCGGCGCGGGTAATCGCCGGAAACGAGAGGCATGAGCTTAGTCATCGGATACATGAACCCTTCACAGAGTTGGTTTCCGCCAGAACATCGGGGGTTGACTATACTTAAATAATAGGCAACTCAAAAACCAACAGAGGGGACATGCCATGAAAACAACTCTCAAGCTTTCACTGATTATTCTAACCGCGCTGGGCATGGTTTCCAGTTTGTGCCATGCGGAATATGCCAAATGCGAGATCGACGGTGTATTAGTCTATTCGGACACCAAATGCAACAGCAAACCCAATGCCGAGAAGATAGTCATCGACCCGGCTCCTAGGGATTCCGCCGACAACCCAAACGGTGCGGTCATGATTCAGATGCGCAAACAGGCCGAGCAGGAAATGGAACTAAGACGGGAACAACTCCAACTGCAACGCGAACAAGCCCAAGCCCAATACGATCTGCAACGCCAACAAATGCGGATGCAGCAAGATTTGGTGGACAAGTCCCAAGGCATCGGCACGGGCGCATTATTTGGACAGGGTAGGCTCAATGACAGCCAGCTTCGGGTGCAAACCAATGCCCTAAAATCGCTTAAGGCCATCAATGGCGTGGTGGACATACCCGAACAAGGCCAAACCAATTGCAACTCGTCGTCTTATACCAATGCCTATGGTTATGGAAACGGTAATACAGTTTGCAAATAAACTTAGGTAAAGAGACTTAATTTGCCAAGCCTAGGGTAGCTCCCGAAAAGCCGGAACCTTTCACTATGGTGAAATCGAAGAAAGGCTCGCGGAAAAATACGAACTTAAAGAGTCATATATATTTGATTTGATTTATTCCAAGAAAATCCTAAAGGATAATCTCCATCTACTTGATGACCCCATCGGCAGATTTCTATTCGCAGTGGAGCAAGATAAAAGACGTTATTGGAGACATTATAGGAGACTTGATCGAATGCCTCCACATTACTGTATTCTGAAATGGTCTCCGATAAAGTCTTATGTAACCTTCGAGCATCTAAATGGAATTGTTCCCCGTGTCCACGAGATTGCCTTAACCCTTCTCAAAGAGAAAAGCAAACTAGCCAATGACTATCGCAGCAAGCTTAACCTACAAGAGTATCTAAAGAAGCCAGAAGAAAACTTCCACCGCCATCTTTTTGAGGAATCACGAAGAACAGGCAAAAAGCCGGATTGCAAACAACACGGAATAACACTGGTGTCAGTAGAAAAGCATGATCCTGTCCATTGATGAGGCCAGTACCCGAAATTTGGCCAGCATCGTTAATACCGTTGCCATCACGGAGTAACCAACCCACGTCATTAGAAACCAGCAGGGCGTTAAGATCGCGCATGTTGCCCCCATCGGTCACAAAGGCGTGTCGAACCGATTCACCAGCGAGGAATGAAAAGCCCGTCACCTGACCTTTGGCATTTACGGCATGACCTTGGCTGCTACCGCCGAGACTGCCCAAATCGGTCATGACGGTGTGGGCCGCATTGGTCAAAAAAGCATGAGCACCGCCAGTGGAGGTTTCTGCCCATCCTGTCACCTGTCCATTGTCATTGATACCAACGCCGTAGCTGCCTCTTCCGCCAAGTGTGCCAAGATCAATCATGACCGTATGGGGTAGCGTCGGTAACGAAGGCATGTACGGCTTTGTCGCCAAGTGTATAAGAATTGCCTGTTACCTGTCCGCTGGCATTGATCCCCAAGCCTTGGCTTTCCGTTCCGCCTAATGTACCCAAGTCCGTCATGACAGTATGGGCAGTATTAGTTACGAAGGCATGGAAACCTTCGCCGCATACGACTTGAGATGAACCCGCAACTTGCCCAATAGCGTTGACGCTTAAACCATAGCTATTACACCCGCCAAGAGTGCCTAAATCCGTCGTAACTGTGTGTGTGGCATCGGTTACGAAAGCATGAGTCATATTGCTAGAGGTACTAGCATTGCCCGTCACCTGTCCGCTGGCATTGATTCCCATGCCCTCGCTGAACCTACCGCCGAGTGTTCCAATATCAGTCATGACTGTAGTGGCGGCATTGGTTACGAAAGCATGTTCTATTATTCCGGCAGATTGCTTTCTAAAGAAGCCCGTCACCTGTCCACTGGAAAGCCTAGACTGCTATCCGAGCCACCGAGTGCGCCAATGTCTGTAATTGTATAAAGCGTTGCACGGGCTTGACTGGAAAGCCCCATCATTACCAACAAAGCCAAAAACTTGATTGAAGTTTGCATGAAATATCTCCATTTCGCCGCCATGTTCAGGGAGCATGTTGGAAAACTTGAAACCCCAACAGATAAACAGTTGATGGTTTTTTGCGGTAAGGAAACAACCCAAAATAGGCCAAGAAAGCCTTCCGATTTTTTTCAAGTGCTTACACTGTGCTTACATGAAAAAAGGCTTGCAGATTTATCATCTCGCAAGCCTTTGTTTTAATTGGTCGGGACGACAGGATTTGAACCTGCGACCACCTGACCCCCAGTCAGGTGCGCTACCAGGCTGCGCTACGCCCCGAAATTTGTATTTAATCTTACACGAACAGGTGCAATCTTACGGTATTAGGCAATTCTTCGTCAAGCTGCATTCGTCCAAGACTCCTTGCGTTGCCGTCAAAACGTAAAATATTTACGCGATTGCAAGCCCGTACTGGTTTGGAAATGCGTGTTAGCCTAAACTACACGCCTAATCACATATTGGGGCTGTGTCATTATTCAACGATCAAAGCAACGAAAGGGCTGATGCGGAAAATAACGCAAGGCATTCATTTTCGCCTTTCGATGTTAGGCGTTTTGCCAGCTTTTATGATCGGTTTGGCGTTGGCGGGATATTTTTCTTACTCACGCATAACCAGCTTGGATAAAGCATTGCTAGATCGTGGTGAATCCATCATTCGTCAATTGACAGCGGTTGCCGCAACCCCCATTATCGTGGGAGATCATAAAGCACTCCAAGAACTCGTTTCTGCCGTGGTCAGCGTAGATGATGTTGTCGAAGTCAATATCACCGATGCACAAGGGATTAACTTGGCTTTTGAGTCTAATGAGTTGCGAAGATTGGGCGATGAGCTAAGCTTGACCGCTAACATTTTTCCATCACGATTGAACAATCAGGCTCAGATGGCATCCGTGGCGCTTAGCACTAGCCTACCAGAAAAGCTGGGTTCGGTCAGTGTGGTGTTATCGCGTCAGCATATGATTGATCAACAACGAAATGCTATTTGGGTCAGCTTGGCGATACTGGCATCTAGTTTGATTATGGTTATGCTGCTAGTTCGCCGAATGAATCGAGACATCAGCGAGCCGGTGATGGCGTTGACACTCGCCGTCCATAAGTTGTCCACAGGCAATTTGGAGGCACGGGCGGAAGCAGACGCAGTGGCGGAATTGGCTTATTTGCAAGCAGGATTCAATGCCATGGCAGCCGAGATGAAAAAAAATCGAGATTCATTAGAGGGACAGGTGCAGCAGGCGACAGTCCGTTTGCGTGAAACGCTTGCAAAACTAGAAAAGCAAAACGAGGAGCTTGAGTCGGCTCGCGGTTTCGCCGAAGCGCAAACGGAATTGAAATCGCATTTTCTGGCACAAATGAGCCATGAAATCCGCACACCGATGAACGGGATCATCGGCTTTGCCGAGTTGCTTGCAAACTCCAAATTGGATAGGGACCAAGCTGAAAAGCTAGGTTTAATTGTTCGTTCATCCAAAAATCTTTTGGCTATCAGCAATGAAATCCTCGATTTGTCCAAGCTGGAAGCACACAAAATTCATTTGGAAAACAAAATATTCCCCTTAAGACCCGTCTTGGAAGATGTTATCGCATTACTATGCGCACCATTCAAACGGGTGTCAGTGATTCTGTGGATGGGACACGAGGTTCCTTGCCTGATAGAGGCTGACCCGGTTAGGCTTCAGCAAGTTGTCACCAACCTTCTGAGCAATGCGCTGAAATTTACCCATCACGGGAGAATCGTCATTCGTGTTCGCGCCCTGCGCCGAAAAGGCGTTGATCGCTTGCACATTTCCGTGTCCGATTCCGGCAGCGGCATTTCATCACTGGACATTGCCAAACTATTCTCGCCTTTTCAACAGCTTGGTTCTTCAGCCCACACCACGGAAAATGGGGCAGGGCTTGGCCTTAGCATTTCCAAAAATATTGTTGAAAGCATGGGCGGTGAAATCCATCTGGCAAGCCGACCCGGCAAGGGAACTAGCCTATGGTTTGACCTACCCCTGGCTCAGGTTGCCAATGCAGAAAAGCCAAGCTTACCATGCTGCTGGGTGGGTCTGATTGAGTCAGACCAACTCCTAAGGCAAGCTCTGCGACAACAACTTGAAGACATAGGCATGAAAGTGCTTGTGTTTGACTCACTGGATGGGTTCGGCAAACAGTATGACAAGGTTAATGGCCTTAACTACTTTGTTTATTACCCTAGAACTAAGTCAAAACTAGCTTACATCCGCCTACCACACTGGCTTAAGTGGTGTGAAGAGAGAATGCTCAAACCGATCCTACTGTTTTCAGCCAAATCGAAACGTTTAGCCGCTCATTATCAGCAACTTGGGTTTACTTGTCTTTTCCATCCCGTTTCCAGTGAAACGCTGACTAAAACCTTAGACCAAAGTGGGCCGGATAATTTGGCTAGCCCTGAATCCACACTCAACATCCCTGAGATACCGCAAGCATTTCATAAAGGAAATCTTCTCAAAATACTGGTGGCTGATGATAATGAAATCAACCGAATGTTACTCCGCGCACAATTGGAAAAGACTGGGGCTTTTATTGAAGAAGTAACGAATGGTAAGGAGGCGCTTGAACGTATACAGCGAGAACCTTTTGATCTTCTACTGTTGGATTTGCAAATGCCGCAGATAGCTGGTTTGCAAGTGTTGAAACAGTTGCGTCAGAAGACTGGCCCTTGCCGTCAAGTTCCTGTCGTCGCCGTCACAGCCTTTTGGATACCGGGCCAAAGGGAAGCGCTCATTCAAGAAGGTTTTACTGATTGCCTGCTTAAACCCATCACTGAAGAACTTTTGATTTCGCTCCTCGAAAGGATTTTTCCGATGGCAGAAAAGGATATATCAAACGCTAACTCTGCCCGTGTCTATGCGAACGCGATATTAAAATGCACAGAAGGGAATGTCGCCTTGGCGAATAAGATCGCGAATAAGTTGTTCATGGAGTTACCTGAATACTTGGAAAAAACACACACAGCACTGAACTCGCATGAATCTGAAACCGCAAGACAGTTTGTCCACAAAATTAATGGTTCGGCGAGTTTTGCCAGGCTGGATGCCATTCGGACATTGGCTGTAGAATTGGAATCCGCATTAGTCAATGCAATTGGCTATTCGATACTCAA
>CAIWDB010000047.1 GCA_903911305.1 uncultured Methylococcaceae bacterium
ACACGGATGAAATGGCAACCTGATCTTCTCAAAATCGCCTTGAGTTGATGTGTGAAACTCTTCATTTCAGAATGGACTTGCTACAAAAACGCAATCGGTATGCAGATGAAAAGGTATTTCTGATTGAGGTTTATATCCACTTGATACCAACAATTCCGGTATCATGACGCGAAGTTTAGTCAGTAATAGTTCCACTGTTTCAGCTTCACTGGCAAGCCCCGGCACGTCATCGCTGGTGGCAGCCCAAACCTTGGCTTCTTCGTCCCAAACGGCAAAAACATGATATTCGTTCATAGAGCCTAATCATTATTCTAGTGCTGATATTTCCAACAAGAGTTTGGGAGCCGGCAAAAACTATTCTTCGTCTGTAGTCGGTTCATCCATATCTGTATTGGGAGATTCCTCGACCTCGACACTGTCTTCTTCCACCTCAGGTAAATTGGCAATCCTGTCCACGCCAACGACTTTTTCACCTTGGTTCAATTTGATGACGGTCACGCCTTGGGTGTTTCGTCCCACAACGGAAATCTCATCCACGCGAGTGCGGACCAGCGTACCCGCATCGGTGATAATCATGATCTCGTCGGTGTCTTCGACTAAAGTGGCACCGACTAGTGCGCCATTACGGGCGGAGGTTTGAATGGAAATCACCCCTTGGCCTCCGCGATTGTGGCGGGGGAATTCTTCCAAGGCCGTGCGTTTGCCAAATCCATTTTCGGTGATATTCAACACCGTGCCGCTGGTGGAAATAATCAATGCTATGACTTTTTGGCCTTCCTTCAAGGTCATTCCCCGAACACCGGTGGCTGTCCGACCCATGGAACGGACATCGGTTTCTTTAAAGCAAACTACTTTGCCGTCACTGCTGAATAGCAACACATCCTGCTCGCCATTGGTGATGGCGACATTGACCAGATGATCGTCTTCGCGCAATTCAATGGCAATTTTGCCGGTTTGGCGCTGACGTTCGAATTCATTAAGTGGCACTTTCTTGACCGTGGCCGAGGTCGTTGCCATAAAGATGTAATGTTGATCGTCAAACTCACGCACCGGCAATATGGCGTTGATGCGCTCGCCTTCCGCCAATGGCAGCAGATTGACAAACGGTCTGCCCCGTGCGGTGCGGCTGGCAACCGGCAGATCATACACTTTAAGCCAATACACTTTACCTGTACTGGAGAAGCACAGAATCGTGTCATGGGTGTTGGCGACAATCAGCTTTTCAATATAATCTTCTTCTTTGGTCGGGGCGGCTTGCTTGCCACGTCCGCCGCGCCTCTGCGAGCGGTAATCGGTCAACGGTTGTGACTTGACATATCCTTCGTGAGAGACCGTCACCACCATGTCTTCTTCGGTGATGAGATCGGCAGCGGACAAGTCCAAACGGTCTTGGACAATCTCGGTGCGGCGTTTGTCGCCAAATTGGTCGCGTACCGCCACTAATTCTTCACGGATCACTTCCATCAGTCTGACATCGTCGCCAAGAATCCTTAATAATTCGTCAATCTGCCCGAGCAAGATTTTATATTCATCAATGATCTTGTCCTGCTCCAAACCGGTAAGGCGGTGCAGGCGCAGATCAAGGATGGCTTGGGCTTGGACAGGGGAAAGCCGATAGTTTCCATTGTTCAATCCATAGATGGCATCCAAGCTTTCAGGGCGGGAGCGCGAAGCCTCGTCGGCCCGTTCCAATAATTCGGACACGACTCCGGGTTGCCAAACCCGCGCCAGCATTCGCTCTTTTGCTTCTGCCGGGGTGGGTGATGATTTAATCAGTTCGATGATTTCATCAATATTTGCCAGCGCGATAGCTTGCCCTTCCAAAATATGGGCGCGTTCCCTAGCCTTGCGTAATTCAAATACCGTGCGCCGGGTGACCACTTCGCGTCGGTGGTCGATGAAGGCTTCCAGTAACTCCTTTAAATTCATGCAACGCGGCCGGCCATCCAACAAGGCCACCATATTGATGCCGAACACTGTCCCCATTTGGGTTTGCTGGAATAGGTTGTTCAACACTACTTCAGGCACTTCGTTGCGGCGCAATTCGATCACCATCCTCATGCCGTCCTTGTCAGATTCGTCACGCAAACCTGAAATTCCTTCCAGCTTGCCATCCTTGACTAATTCAGCGATCTTTTCAAGTAATCGTGCTTTGTTTACTTGGTAGGGCAGTTCGTGGACGATGATGCTCTGCCGGCCACCTTCTTCACCCTCGAAGCCACAACGAGCGCGTAGGTAAATCCTACCACGGCCGGTGAGGTAAGCTTCGCGTATGCCACTGGCCCCATTGATGACTCCGTAGGTGGGAAAGTCAGGGCCTGGGATATGGTTCATCAGATCGTAGATGCTGACTTCTGGGTTTTCAATCAGTGCCAGGCAGGCGCTTATCACCTCAGTCAGGTTATGCGGCGGAATATTGGTTGCCATGCCGACTGCAATGCCGGCTGACCCGTTAATCAGCAAATTTGGAATCCGCGTCGGCAATACAGACGGCTCACGTTCGGATTCATCATAGTTGGGGACAAAATTTACGGTTTCCTTGTCCAAATCGGCCAGCAAGTCATGCGCAATCCGGGACATGCGCACTTCGGTGTAACGCATGGCCGCTGGCGGGTCGCCGTCAACCGAGCCAAAGTTGCCTTGTCCGTCCACTAGCATGTAGCGCAAGGAAAATGGCTGAGCCATGCGGACGATGGTGTCATATACCGCAGAGTCGCCGTGGGGATGGTATTTACCAATCACATCGCCGACGACGCGGGCGGATTTTTTATAGGGCTTGTTCCAGTCGTTGCCCAACTCTTGCATGGCGAATAAGACTCGTCGATGCACCGGCTTCAAGCCGTCGCGGGCATCGGGAAGGGCGCGCCCCACGATTACGCTCATGGCGTAATCCAAGTAGGACTGCTTCATTTCGTCTTCTAAATTGACTGGGATGATTTCTTTGGCGAATGAGGACATCAGGTCTGTTAACTATGCGATTCAGAGCAATAAAGCGATGGTTACGCTTTCCATTTTTTGGAGTGGCAGTTTTTCCGTGGCCCTCCGTGGCGCAAGCGCCAGCTTCGCCAATTATATCAAATACGGGCAATCGGCGGAGATTTTAGCGTCTCAATTATCAAAACAACACACAAAGCCATGTTCCCTTTGCATTTTTGTGAAGCATTCATAGCGGCCAGCCGCGTCAAAGGATGTATGTTCAAGTCTTCATAAGGCGTATCATTTAAGTTTTTGTAACCTAAATTTACGGTCTCACAATGATTTGTCCTTGTCCTCTTCGAAAAGCTTGGCTGTTAACCGTTGTGTTTGCAACGATGGCACTCGTATTGCCGGTTACTTCAGTCAATGCCGACACCCTGCGAAGTCAAATGGAAAACCTAGCCAAGGAAAACGGATTTCGCATTGAAGGACTCGAACAACTTGGTGGTGAACCCTCCAAGCAAACTGATGGCGACATTCGACAACGCATCACAGCATTGCTTGCCGATTACAATTTTATGCTGGTTGGCGGTAGTGGTAACAAGATCGAACGAGTGACTGTCACCAGTTTGAAAAATGTTGCCCCAAAACCTAAAAGCAGCGGCACAGTAAAAACCCAACGCATGGGCGCCCATCACCAAGTTAGAGCCATGATTTCAGGGCCAAACAGCGGCGATATTGCGATAAGCTTACTCGTTGACACGGGAGCCACGACCTTGGTTTTGCCAGAGTCGATGATCCAGCGTTTGGGTTTCACCCCGGAAACTCTACAAAACGGCATCAGCCAAACAGCCGCAGGCTCAGTTCCGGTCAAAACGGGTGTACTCAAATCAGTGAAGCTTGGCGAAGTGGTTGCCGAGAACGTCCCTGTTAGCTTCATCAATGATCAAAAGCTTAATGGTACCCGTTTACTAGGCATGAGTTTCCTGAATCGATTTCGTTTTTCTCTAGACGATGAAAACAACGAGCTTCAATTGCAGTCAAAATAAATCTTCAACATTGAAGTGTCTAATTTGCGTTGACTTCAAAGCCGACAAGTTGCTCCACCGGCAAAATGGGCGATGAGAGTTGTCCTGCTTAGTCAAAATCCATTACATTAATTGTTTCGATCAAACTGCTGCCTTATAGTATGCGCATCCCCTTTGGAGAATGACGATGATTTTTCGCTACCCCCTAATAGCTACGATGCTATGTTTGTCCTTTGCAGGTGACAGCTTGGCAGAAAGCTTTACCATCGATTCTAAACATACTTTTCCAAGCTTCGAAATTAGCCATATCGGTTTTTCCACACAACGTGGTCGATTTGACCATACCACTGGAATTATTAAATTGGACTCCAAAAACGAAATGGGTTTTATCCATATAAGCATAGATGCCAATTCCATTGACACGGGGTTGCCTGAATTGGAGGAGAAACTTCGTGGGGAGGATATCTTTAATATTAGTAAGTACCCCTACATTACGTTTGACGCTAATAAAATTAAATTTACGGGCGATAATCCCGTCGCGGCTGAGGGTCGCCTGTCTTTGCTCGGTGTGAGTAAACCAGTTTTATTGACCATTGAACAGTATCATTGTGGGGTTCATCCCATTAATAAGCGAAATGTCTGCGGTGCGGATGCCACAGCACTCATCAAGCGCAGTGATTTTGGCATGAATGCCTTGCTGCCGCTGATAGGTGACGAAGTCAAAATTAAAATTCAGGTTGAAGCCTTTCTAGACTGAATTTGGCAACTTAATATCATTTTTTTATCTTGTCTCAAAGATTTTGTGAATTCTCCAATCTCAAATTTTCAAGCAGCTAAATGGCAAACAGCATGAAACCATCAAACCGCCCATTGCCATATTTCGATGCGCTATTGAGTCTGCTGGACAATCATCCCGTGTTGGCACAGACCTTTGGGCGGCACGTCCATTGGGGTTACTGGGAATATCCTCCGACAGGACGACCCGATGCAAAAGCATTTACCGAAGCAGCAGAGCATCTGACTCGATTGGTTTACCAAGCCGGCAGGGTTGCTGATGGGCAGCAAGTACTGGATGTGGGTTGCGGTTTTGGCGGAACCATAGCCAGCCTCAACGAGAATTTTAATAATATGGGTTTGCACGGTTTGAACATTGAGCATCGCCAACTGACTAGGGCCAAGCGGCTAGTTTTGCCCCAAGCCACCAATCAAGTGGATTGGGTCAATGCCAATGCCTGTTCCCTGCCATTTGTCGATGCATCCTTTGACTCAGTGCTGGCAGTGGAATGTATTTTCCACTTTCCTGATCGCCGGTCTTTCTTTCGTGAAGCATTCCGTGTCTTGAAGCCGGGGGGCAGATTGGCCCTTTCCGATTTCATCAGCACTCCGTTACTTCGGCCAGCCGCCTGGTTAATCAAAGCATGGCCCGCCTCTGGTGGATTTTACGGAGAGTGCGATGTTCAATTCACATTTCAAAATTATCGCGAACTAGCCGCTGAAACGGGATTTTCAGTTAGTTTAGAACGTGACATCACTCGCAACACTTTGCCGACTTATGACTTTATTCATGGACTTTCGCGTCAAATCCCCTTCCGTAGCCTATCCGCTGTCGTACAAACGCTATTCATCGAATACGCCAGTAGGGCAGGGTTCATCAAGTACGGAGTTCTGGGATTTGAAAAGCCAGGTGGAGTTGATTAATACTTTTTTCGGCCTTTTCATTGTCGTTTTTTTATTCCCTACTAATTTTCAAGGTGAAGTTTTCACTTTTCAATGAAAGTTATCTTGCCGTTTGTGCTTGATTATTGGTAAAGTGCGCGCTTTGAAAACCCCTAGCTTTTTCCGTCAGCGCAGAAAACCGCACATGAACCAAACTAAGACTCGATTCGCGCCCAGCCCCACTGGCCTTCTCCACTTAGGTAACGCCCGCACGGCACTGTTGAGTGCATTATTCGGTGAGCGTTTCCTTTTGCGGATAGAGGATACCGACCAAGAACGAAGCCGAAGTGAATTTGTGGCTGAGCTAATTGACGATTTGCACTGGATGGGGCTAACTTGGGATGAAGGACCAAAATCTGAACAAGCCAATGCCGACTACTTCCAATCACAACGCGGCGAAATTTATGCTTGCTACTACGACCAATTGGAGCGTGAAGGCTTGGCCTATCCTTGTTTTTGCACAGCCACTGAACTGGAGGTTTCCCGCAAAGTCCAGCTTAGTTCGGGTCAACCCCCGCGCTACAGCGGCAAATGCGGACGGTTAAATCCAGAGGATATAGAGCGCCGATTGCAAAAGGGTTTGCAAGCGACTCTGCGGTTTAGAGTTCCGCGTAACGATGCAGTTGAGTTTAATGATCTTGTGCGCGGCCCGCAAAAGTTCAATACCGACGACATAGGCGATTTTATTATCCGCAGGGCCGACACTTCGCCGGCATTTTTCTTCTGCAATGCCATTGATGACTCGCTGATGGGGGTGACTCATGTCGTGCGTGGCGAGGATCATTTAAGCAACACCCCAAGACAGTTGATGATACTAAGGGCGTTGAGCCTTGCCGCCCCGGAATACGCCCACATTTCGCTTGTGCTTGGAGATGATAATGCCCCGTTGTCCAAGCGTAACGGTAGCCGCAGCTTGAACCAACTGCGAGAAGAGGGCTATTTTCCACTAGCCTTGCTTAACATGCTTTCCCGTGTCGGACACCATTATGAGAACGAAGGCTTGATGAACTTTGACGAGCTTAAACGGCATTTTGACATAGGTCATCTGGGAAAATCGCCCTCGCGCTTCGATATTGCCCATTTGCTGCATTGGCAGGAGGAGGTCGTGCGTGTCGCCAATGCAGAAACATTGTGGAACTGGCTAAACAAAGAAACCCATGCATTAGTCCCCGTACAAAAGAAAGAATTATTCATTGATATTGTCAGGAGTAATTGCGTGTTTCCTTGTCAAGCGGATGAATGGGCCAAAATTTTGTTCACAGACGAGTTGACACTAGCGACTGAGTTGGCAGATATGGCAAGACAGGCCGGTGAACCTTTCTTTCTCGCCGCATTGGATGCCGCCATTGCCGCAGGGCAGGATTTCAATGCTTTCATGGCTCAATTAAAAACCACGTCCGGCGCCAAAGGCAAAGCCTTATTCATGCCTCTTCGCGCTGCGTTGAGTGGACGGATTGATGGTCCGGAATTGGCGAAACTCTACCAAGCATTGGAAGCTTCTGTATTGCGCAAACGCTTGGCGGAATATGCGGGAGTGGCAGAGTGACGGGTTCTATTGACTGTGGGTAGCAAGGACATAATTTCAAAGGCTATTTTTCAGCGCCTAGTACGGGACTTTGCCATCTATTTATTCGACCTTCCTATCACCGAGGTAGAATTGCTGGATACCGAAAAGCAGAGAATCGAAGACCGCCGAGCCGATCTTGTGGCACGAGTCAAAGACACTTCAGGTCAGATATTCGTTTTGCATATCGAAATCCAAAATGCTAATGATCCACTGATGCCAAAGCGCATGTTGCGCTATCTTGCCGACTTGCTTCTGGCCTACCTCGACATGCCGGTTCGGCAATACTTGGTGTATATTGGTAAGGACGGATTGCGTATGCCAAGTGGTTTAAACTCGCTGCAATTATCCTATCATTACCAGACCATCGACATGCATACCGTCGATGCTCAAACATTATTGAGCCAAGACTCCCCGGATGCATGGGTTTTGGCTGTTTTGGGGGATTTCAAGGATAGTCCGGCTGACAGCGTCGTTCATGAAATATTGTCCCGGCTTGTTCAAAGATTGAACGAAGAGCCACCACGTTTGCGAGAATACATTGAAATGTTGGAGGTTTTGGCGACTAACCGCGATCTAAACATTAATATACGCGAGGAACTCGATATGTTGACGATTGATTTTGAAAAACTGCCGACTTATCAAATGGGCATGGAGAAAGGTATCGAGAGAGGTATCGAGAGAGGCATCGAGAGAGGCATCGAGAGAGGCATTGAGAAAGGCAAGCAAGAAGGTAAGCAAGAAGGTGCTCACGCCCAAGCAATGGAGATAGCCAAGCGCCTGCTGGACAAGGGCATGGAGATTAGCCAAGTGGCGGTACTGACTGACTTGACGGTGGCAGAGGTTCAAACATTAAAAACCCAGCCGAATGCTTGAATCTTCCGGCAGGGTTAAAACTCAAACCGAGTCGGTTTGCCTCTATTTCGGGTCAATGCCATTGGCGGCAAGGGCAGACATTTTAAAGCCGGTATAGGCTTGGAATTTGCCACTGCTGTTCGTCAGGAAAAAAACCACCGACCGCATAGCTGTTCACGCTCATAGCCTGACTTTTTGCAAAATAGCGGATCAACTTGTCTAAACGGAATTCACATCAATTAATTGGCGTTTGCGATGACATGCTCCTATAATTCCATTGAAATATTGTCCAAACGTCTACGAGGTTTAGGTTGTCAATTGTCTGTAGCAACACTTCTCAGGCGAAATAAATCGCAGCTATTTGGAGAGGTCCATGCTTTTTGATGAGTCGAGGTTGTGCCAATGTTTAATGCATTGATTGGTCAATCGCCAAATTTCGAGGCGATGCTGAGAAGCGCGAAAATGGTGGCGGCGACTGACGTGACCGTATTGATATGCGGTGAAACTGGAACCGGCAAGGAGTTGTTGGCCAAAGCGCTACAAAGTCACAGTCCGCGAGCCAAAAAACCCTTCATCACTCTCAATTGCGCTGCCATGCCTGAAGCGCTAGTGGAATCCGAATTGTTTGGTCATCGGCGGGGGGCATTCACTGGGGCGATCGCCAACCAGACCGGAAGGTTGCAAGCGGCGGATGGAGGCACTTTGTTTATGGACGAAGTCGATTCGCTGCCCATACCAGTCCAAGCCAAACTACTGCGTTTCTTAGAATCTGGTGACATACAGCCTGTGGGGGACACGTTTTCCCAACGTGTCGATGTTCGCATCATCGCCGCCACCAATATCAATTTGGAAGAAAAGATTGCCAAAGGGGAATTCCGCAAAGACCTCTACTATCGCCTCAACGTTGTGCCCTTGGAAATTCCGCCGCTGCGCGAGCGCATGGGTGACATCATGCTAATGCTGAATCACTTCATACGACATTTTGCCACCACTCATCAACTGCAGGCGCCCACCCTGTCCAGTCGCACCTTGGCACGGTTGTTGGATCACGAGTGGCCTGGCAATGTCCGAGAGCTGCGCAATGTGTGCGAACGGCTCTGCATTTTACTGGCAGGTCGTCAAATTGAAGAGGACAATTTACCGGATGAAATTTCCAAGACCCATACTGCATGGGGTGAGTTCATCCTACCGGAAGAAGGAGTCGCGTTGGAGCAGATAGAAATCGACCTGATCCAGCAAGCCTTGCAACGCACACAAGGAAATCGTAGCCACACCGCAAAATTGCTCGGCATCTCACGAGATACACTGCTGTATCGTATGCAGAAGTACAATATGCGATAAGCTTGAAATGGGTGAACGGCTTTATCTATGCAGATTCGCCATGGTTTATGTTATTATTTTTCTGGTTACCCAACTATCCCATTAACCATTGAAGCATAGAAGGAAAAGCACTATGAGTATATTAGCTAGGTATCCCATCGTCACTTTTAGCCTTGGTGTTGCAGCAGGTTATCTGATTCACAAATATCGCAAGGAAATTATTGAAGCAGGTAATGCCGCAACCGAAAAAAGCAAGGACTTTGTTTTACATCAAAAAGAAAATCTAGGCGATATTCTCGCTGAAACCCAAGACGTCGGCGATACACTCACTGATCCCTAATGGGAATCTCGAAATACTCCGTACTTTGACACGTTTAGTGCGAACAGTATTAGGCTATTTAATCGGTTACGTTTGAGGTGAGCTTGCCAAACCATGAACGTAACCGGTTTTTCTTGGACTCAATTGGCAGAAATACAAGCCAGATCAAACCCAACTGGCTTGACTTTACTTCCTTAGTTTGGCTGATAAAAATCTTCCAGCACTAATGCCCATAAGCGGCTTAAGATTTCTTTCCACTTTAGCTTATTCAATCAAGATGTATGCTTGCCGTGTTTTATGCATATGCATGATTATCTGGATATTGCCAATATCCTTGGCATTCGCGGAAAATCTCGACTTGGTATTGCCTAAGACTGGATTGTCTGTGGATGAACTGGCTATTGTGGTAAACGATGATAATCCGCAGAGTATTGCCATTGCAGAGTATTACCGGAAAAAGAGAGGGATACCCGACACCAATATCCTACATGTGCGCTTTGCGTCAGTTGGATCTAACTTGCCGCGCGATGCATTCAATCGGCTGAGGCAATCTGTCTTGGAGCAAACCCGCCCAAACATTCAAGCCTATGCCTTAGCTTGGACTAAACCCTACCGGGTGGATTGCATGTCCATCACCTCAGCCTTTGCCTTTGGGTTTGACGAAGCGTACTGTTCCAAAACCATGTGTTCCGCCACCAAGCCCTCCGAGTATTTTGACAGTTCCAGCCAAACACCGTTCACCACCCATGGCATAAGGCTCACGATGATGTTGGCGGGGGAAACCTTGGAAGATGTTAAGCGTTTGATTGATCGGGGTGTGGACTCTGATGAGACTTACCCAACCCGTACCGGATACCTTCTTAATACCCATGACAGCCAGAGGACAGTTCGGGCTATTTATTTTAATGACGCGATTAAAATACTAGGCGAAGCGTTTCATCTGGAACGTCTGGATGCTGATTTTATCAAGGACAAGCGAGACGTGCTTTTCTACTTCACCGGTATAAAGAAGGTGGAGGGCTTGCCCAGTCTGCATTTTGTTGCCGGTGCAATCGCAGACCATCTTACATCGGCCGGAGGCGTTCTTGATGGCAAGGATCAAATGAGCAGCCTACGCTGGTTGGAAGCCGGGGCGACAGGTAGCTATGGCACGGTTGTCGAACCCTGCAACCATATACAAAAGTTTCCCATGCCCACCGTGGCGATGGGTCATTATGCGATGGGTGAAACCTTGATCGAAGCCTACTGGAAAAGTGTGGTTTGGCCGGGGGAGGGCGTGTTCATCGGTGAACCCTTGGCGCATCCGTTTGCGCCTAGTTTGGTTGATACCCATGGGGAGCAGGCAAGCCTAAAACTCTTTTCGCCTATCCGCCGTGAAGCCCAGCTTCAAGCCTCTGAATCGCTGATGGGTCCATACCGCCCCATTGCCAGTTACCTGATTTCTCCGGGATTAAACGAGATCAGCGTCCACTTCCCTGATAAAAAGCTGCACTACAGACTCTCATTTTGAGAGCTACCTAAATACCCCCACCGGCCTATAAAAAGGCTGAACCCACTACCAAGCTTGAAAATTCACTGGGCACAGTTTTTTTTTCATAGCTGTTGTTACGCACGGATATGAAAACGGAGCGTCAAAGCTTGCTTTGACAGGCGAAGCTAGCTTCGCTTATCCATACTCACGTCAAAGCAAGCTTTGACGCTCCAGAACCAAGTCAATGCGTAACATCAGTTCATAGGATGAAAAAATCAGATTTTTGCTGATATACAAACAAGAATGAAAGCAGGATCATGCGCCTAGGCGTATGGATCAATGCAAGGCATACCCAGTCGGTGGCTGGGGAATAATCAAACAGACTGTCACACCCTCCCGTCGCCACGAATTTTGGGAACCCTCAACTTGCAAGCTCTAGCCTAACTGAATAGGCAAGCGGGTGCTTCAAAGATCGCTTTGACAAGCTGGAGCTTGGGAACGGGCAAATTATTTTTTTTAATGTAGATTATCTTTAGTAGGTGATGAAATGGGTTTTGAAGTGCAGACACAAACGATACATTTTAATTCAAGCTATACATTTATTTTTGCAAATCCAATTCAGCAATATGTAGCAGGTATTAGTGGTTTTTGCATTAGCTATGGAAGTGGTAACTATTTCGTAGTTCAAACAATGTCAGTTGGTCTTAATGTCATCGGTATGTCGGGAAACATAATTACCGTTAAACCCATTTTACTGATGATGAGCGGTCTTGGTAACGCTCAAGGTGGAGATTCGACTGTCACTGTTACAATAGCAGCCTATACAGGGGCTAATAACAATCCTAATCTGTTGTTAATAACAGATACCCAAAACAATCCAATAGCTTTACCCTCCACACCTTTAATAACCATACCAGTACTCAATGGATTTTCGTTAAGCTACGCTGATAATGTTGCTCATTATGTAAATTATTTACAAGCGGGAATTGGCTTGATACA
>CAIWDB010000048.1 GCA_903911305.1 uncultured Methylococcaceae bacterium
TATAAAACAGCTTGAAGCCATAAAGCACACAAGCGTAGAATAGCCAGCATGAAGCCCATTAATTGGAACACCACGAAAAACATCCACCTTAAGGCGGAACGCGGCGTATCCTTTGAAGAGGTATTGTCGGCCATTTCGCATGGTGGGGTTCTCGATGTGCTTGACCATCCAAACACGGAACACTATCCGAATCAACGCATGTTTATACTGCGCATTCGTGGCTATGCTTATCTGGTTCCATTTGTTGAAACCGATGACGATATATTCTTGAAAACGATTATTCCGAGCCGAAAGGCCACCCGGAAATACTTGGCAAAAGGCAAATAATATGGATGATGAAAACAAACTTGAAGAAGAAATTCTAGCCTCTTTTGAAAGGGAAGAATGGCGCTCGGTGCCAAATCTTAGCCAAGAAATTGAACGCTATGCCGCTTATGCCGAGGCATCGCTGACCAAAGACAAACGGGTCAATATCCGCATTTCTTCCCGCGACCTTGAAGACATTCAAGCCAGAGCCGCCGAGGAAGGCATCCCTTATCAAACACTGATGGCAAGCGTCCTGCATAAATTTGTCACAGGTCGTCTTGTTGAGCCATCACCCCCACCTTCTTCCAAGCCGACACGAGCCAGTCACAAGCACTCTACCCGCTAGATTCTTATCATGCTTGCAGGGCAACAAGCCAATGACAAGGGGTGTCCATCAAGCCTTGATGAACGCTCCGCGATGATGGCTAATCGCCCGTCAGCCCTTGCTGAGCTTTCTTCAACTATTGCCGAATGCTCGTCAATGACTGGCGAGGGTTCATCAACCATTGCTGGATGCTCGTCAATGGTTGACGAGCGCTCATCAATCATTGCTAGGCGCTCGTCAGTCGTTGCTGAATGCTCGTCAATGACTGACGAGGGTTCATCAGCCATTGCTAGACGCTCATCAATCGTTGACGAATGCTCGTCAATCACTGCCGAGCGGTCAGCAAGGATTGCCAAGCGCTCATTAGCCTTCACAGAATGCCCATCAAACACCGCGATTGACTCATAGAATTCTTATAACCCTAAGGAGAAACCACGCTATGACTACTTCATCCTACATGCCCAATGACGATGCCGACAAAGCCGACTTGCTCGACCATCTCGCTGCCACCCTGCCCAAATATGCCGCCCTGTTGGGACTCAGCGATGCCGACATTGCCACGCGCCAAGCCGATGCCGCCAGTTTCCGCTATACGCTGCACACCCTAAACGACATGCAATCCTATGCCCAACATTGGACGGCGTATAAGAACTTATTGCGGGATGGTGGCAATGGTGGCGCGGAATGGCCGGTGCCGCCCTCGTTGGATCAACCGATGCCGCCAGCGGTCGATCCCGGCGTGATTCCACGGCTATCCGCATTCGTGGCGCATCTGAAAACCTTGAAGAACTACACTATAGCCATCGGGCAGGATTTATGGATTGTCGCCGCGTCCCACGCCTTCGATCCCACAACTTTGAAGCCTTCGTTGAGCATCCAAATCAGAGCGGGGCATCCGGTGATTTTATGGACCAAAGGCAAGGCCAGCGCGATTGAAATATGGGTAGACCGCAACGACGGCAATGGCTTTGTCTTTCTCATCATCAACACCGAGCCAAACACCACCGACACCACCCCACTACCCGCCCCCGGCACCAGTGCAGTATGGAATTACAAAGCCATCTACCGCTTGCATGATGAGCAAGTCGGGCAGTGGAGTGATGTGGTGAGTGTGACGGTGGGGGGATAGAGTGATGGATCGGGCGCATGTTTTTGCGCCCGATTTTCAGATGTGGTTATTGAGCAGCAATGAAGGCATCGTTTCATAAAAAGTTTAGGTAAAAATATGTCTGAAAATAAAAAGGGCCAAATTGATAGCGCCAAAGTTGTGATTCAAGAAGTGTTTTCGGACTTCTGGTTCAATATTCCGGCTTACCAGCGCTCCTATGTGTGGGGCAAGGATGAGATATCGGAATTGATCGATGACGTTAACTATGCCAGCGAACATAGCCCGGAGGGTCAGTACTTCCTTGGTTCAATGGTATTGCGCAAACAGACGAAAAGCGCCGACGGTGTGAGTTTCGAGGAGTTTGAACTGCTTGACGGCCAACAGCGCTTGACAACGCTCTATCTTATATTGGCCAGCATCCGTGATCGAGTAACTGATGCCGACCTGAAAGCTATGTGCCGAGAATGTCTTTACCAAAAGAAAAACAAATATAGAAATATCCCAGAGCGCAACCGCATTGTGTACCTAATCCGCGACAACGTGGGCGAATTTGTTGAGCGCTTCGTCAAGCCAGATGATGGCACAAGCAGTGCCGACATTGCCACGTTTGAGAATAGCAAGAATTTGTCGTTGGCAAACATGGCAAAGGGCTTGCGGACTATACGAGAGTGTTTTGATGACAATGCTAGGTTTGCCGATGCAGTGGTATTTGATAACTTCGTAAAATACTTGTTTAACAATGCTTTGTTTATCTATGTTTCCACCGAAGATCTAGATGATGCCTTCCGGCTTTTCACCATCCTTAACGATAGGGGTATGCCTTTAACCCACAGTGACATCCTTAAAGCGCGTAACCTTGGTGCGCTTGCCACTCTAGCAGATGAAAGTAAATGGGCCGAGTATTGGGAGGATACAGAGGGAGAACTAGGCCGTGATGAATTTGATCGCTTCCTGTCGTATGTCCGCACTATCTATGTGAAAGACAAGGCTCGCGAAGGATTGCTCAAAGAGTTTGACCTACGCATTTATGGAGCCACGCCACCGCTTTTGACGCTGGGCACGAACACCTTTGAGGCCGTCAAAGCATACAAAACAGCCTATGATGAAGCCATTCTGTTCAATCCCTTGCATCCCTCGCTCGGCCATGAATATCGCAACCGGATTACCGCGATGCTCAAAGGTTTGCCATCGACAGACTGGATTCCGCCAGTGCTAGCTTGGTATCGTAAATTTGGAACCAAAAATCTCCTAGAATTGATAACCCTCATCGACAACAAGTTCTCAGCAGATTGGATCGTTCAGCTAACCCCCACGCAACGTATCCAAAACATGAACGATGTGCTTAAGGCCATCGCACAATGGAATTCCGTTGATGAGGTACTTGCATCGCCTACATTCGCCTATGAGCGAAATCAACTTCTGAACCAGCTTGACGGTTCAATATATGGGCGGCGTTTTGCCAAATATATCCTTCTACGCCTTGAGAATCTCTATTTCAATCATTCATCATTGCTTAACTTGCCGGATGAATTGAGCGTTGAGCATATTTTGCCGCAAACGCCATCCCCGACTAGCTACTGGTCGCAAGCGTTCACGCCTGTACAACAAGATGAATGGCGACACCGCCTAGGCAACTTGATGCTACTCTCTCGGCGCAAAAATACTTCCCTCGGCAATCTGAATTTCTCTGACAAAAAGCAACGCTATTTCCAAGGTAATGTGGAAACTTTACCAAATTCTGTAAGAGTTTTGACATTACCAGATTTCGATTTGCCCACTCTCAAGTCCCGGCACGACGAACTTCTTAAGCGACTTCATAATTCTTATTAACAAGCATCATATTGCTGGTTGAGGTCGTAATAGAGTTTCTGAAAAAAACGTCGCTAAGGAAAATATGAGCTAAATCCGGCCTTCTTCGATAGCTTTGTAATAAGTGCGCCTGCCAATGCCTACTTCAGAGACTGCCTTGCTAACGCTTATGCCACCCTCA
>CAIWDB010000049.1 GCA_903911305.1 uncultured Methylococcaceae bacterium
CGCCCTAAAACCGACCATGATGGGAGCCATTCTCATAAACCCACCATCCAAGGAATATTTGCCTCTAAACCCTCCCCGTAAACCTCACCTTGGATGCTGCGGAAAGCGCCACGTTTTTACAAAAATTGGGTTTTCTGTCAGGCACTATTTATATAAAATCTAACATTAATCAGAGGATATGTCATGTGTACTAACTTTTCATTATTCAATACGGGTGCAAATAACACTTATGTGGTTACTGCAAGAACCATGGATTTTTCCGTTGATCTACAGACAAAAGTTGCTTTAACCCCAAGAGGGCAGTCTTTCCCAGATGCGCAAACCACGCCCGCAACCAATGCCTTGACCTAGAAAAACAAATATGGGTATGTTGGAATGCGATCCACTTTAGGAGGGGTTTTTGGCCTACCTGATGGCATCAATGAAGCCGGGTTATCGATTGCTTCGTTGTGGCTGCCCGTGAGTCAATATCCACTATCACAGTCATCCACCAATCCAGTCATTTACAATTCGAACTTGGTAGATTGGGCTTTAGGAAACTTCGATACTGTCGAATCTCTGCAATCTGCCATCAATTCAATCACCGTTGCCAACATTAATGAGATCGTCAGTCAATTAAACCTGCCTTTGCACTATGTTGTCAGTGACAGTTCTGGAGCTAATATAATCATTGAATTCACCAATCAATCGATGCAGGTTTACGAAAGCAATAACGCTGTGCTGACCAATGCACCGGCTTATCCCTATCATAATGTTGCCACACCATTGGGGTCTATATTACCTTCTGACTTTGCCAGTGCCAGTACCGACAAACCAGAGGATTTAGATTATACCCAATGGGGGGTCATACGGGATCATAAGGAATTGGTTTACTACTTTTTTACCCAGTTCAATAACAATCTTTTTTCCGTTGACCTCAAGAAAATCGATTTCAGCCAAGCTCAGGCTTCTACGGTAAGCGTCATTCAGCCAAATTGGCAAACCGACATCACCAGCAGCTTGAGTTAAGGTCTCATTGATTTCTGCTGTATGTATGCAGCCAAAACCTTTGAAATAGTGGCCTCGCCCCGCTCAAGGCGAGGCTGCTGTTTTGCCAACCCCTAGCGGGTGAGAAACATCCGCTAGGTTTTTCTCTCGCTAGTATCTAGGCCAAACGCGATGACGCAACCCCTATCACCACCCGTGCCGGTCACCATCATTTCCGGCTTTCTCGGTGCAGGCAAAACCACGCTGCTTAACCGTATCCTGACTAGTGACCACGGGTTGCGCATCGCCGCCTTGGTTAACGACTTCGGGTCCATCAACATTGATGCCGAACTGATCGCGCAACGCGACGGGGACGTGGTAAGCCTTGCCAACGGCTGCATCTGCTGTAGCCTGAGCGATGGCTTGCTCGATTCCGTCGTGCGCCTACTCCGCCGCCCAGTGCCGCCGCAGTATATTGTCATCGAGACTTCCGGGGTGTCTGACCCGCTTGCTGTCGCACACACATTTGCCGACCCCGACCTACAGCCATTTGCGCTGCTGGACGGCATCGTCACCTTGGTCGATGCCGAACTGGCCCTTTCGCTTGAAGGCGGGATGGCCAAATTGGCACGGCAACAAATCGCGGCGGCGGATGTGGTACTGCTGAACAAGGCCGACCTCGTAAGCAAGGCCGGTTGTGCGGCAGTCATTCACTGGATACATACGTTTTCACCGTCGGCGCGAGTGCTGGAAACGGTCGAAGCGCAGATGCCTTTGGAGTTGCTGCCGGGGGTCGGGGCATTTTTAGCGCAGCCAGTAAGCCCCTGCAACCTGCCGCATGACGGACACCAGCATTGCGACCACAAGCACCCACTACAGTTTGACACTTGGAGCTTCGAAAGTGGGGATGCCCTCGTTTTGTCGAGGCTATCCGAGGTGCTGCGAAAGTTGCCGCCGACTGTCTTCCGAGTCAAAGGCTTTTTGCACCTGCAAGAAAAACTTGGCTATCGCTGCGTGTTCCAGTCGGTCGCACGGCGGGCGACGTTGACTGTCGGTCAGCCTTGGGGCAACGACCCACCGCAGTCACGCCTAGTTTTCATCGGTCCCTGCGGGGGGGTTGATGGCGAAAGCCTGCAAGCGTCGCTTCTGGAATGCAGGGCAAGGCCGTAGATATCAAGACATAACCTAAGGATCACTGCCAATAAGTTAAGCTGTTCGTGGTGAACCTGTTGAACGCTCTCCTGAGCGAAGTCAAAGGGCATGAACGGCTTAACTTCCAACAAGTTGGGTTTTTCCGTTCACCTTTGACAAGCTCAGGGCGAACGGAATCTCAACCACCGGCAAGGATGCAACAAGGCCGACTCGGTTTTTAAAACCGAGTCGGCCTTTGACTTAACGGCAGACTGATTTATCGGACGAGGTCGTAGTTGTAGTCCGTCGTCCCCATGCCTCGGGTCTCGTCATCCAGCCTTTCCAAAATGGCGTTGACGATGGTGGTCAACATGGTCATCGCGCCTTCATAGCCCAAAGTGGTTTGACGGTGCAGATGATGACGGTCGAAGATCGGAAAGCCAATGCGGATCAGCGGCACCTCAAACTCTTCACCTTTATACAAGGTGTCGCGCTGGATGAACTTGCCGTAGGAATTGCCAATCATGAAATCCGGCTTGTTGGTGAACACCAGCGAACGCATATGCCAAAGGTCGCGGCCAATATGGACTTCGCAGTTCGTGCCAAAGGGTGAAGCCTTGAGGATTTCTTCCACCGCCTTCTTCCAACGCTTGTTGGCATGGTGGCAGAGGATGTGGGTCGGTTCGGCACCCAGTTCCAGCAAGAATTTCACCATGCCCATGACAAAATCGGCATCGCCCCACAGCGCAAACTTCTTGCCGTGCAACCAAGAATGCGAGTCGGTGATCATGTCCACCAGACGGCCACGTTCAAGCTCCAAGGAAGCGGGAATTGGCTTGCCGGTGATTTCAGACACTTTCATCAGGAATTCATCGGTCCATTCCAAGCCCATCGGGATGCTCAGCTTGGGCACCTCATGCTTCCACGTGCCTTCGACAAACTTCTTAGTCTTTTCCAATTGCCAAGGTTGCAACAAGATGGTGTTAAAGGCATTGGGGGCGTCCTTGACCTCGTCTTGCGTCGTGCCGCCGGAGTACATGCGGAACTGACCGTCGGCGGGTGTATCCAGCACTTCGGTCGGGTCACTGAGTAGGGTGTGGGCCACACCCATTTCATTCAACATGCGATGGATCACGCGGAAGTTGCCCAAGTAAGTTTCAAAGCCCGGTACGAGATTGAGCTTGCCATTCTTGCCCGGTTCCTTGCCCTCCATATAATTGAGGGTGAAATAGCGGGCGATGCCTTCGAACATGTTGTCCCAACCGGTGGTGTGGCTTCCGACAAAGCTAGGGGTGTGGGCGAAGGGGGTCGGGAATTCCTGCTCGATATGGCCTTCCTTCTTGGCGTTGTTGATAAAGGCATTCAGGTCGTCGCCGATGACTTCCGCCATACACGTGGTGGAAACCGCAATCATGTCCGGCTTGTACAGCGCTTTCGCGTTTTCAAGGCCGTCGAACATGTTCTTTTGACCGCCGAACACCGCCGCGTCCTCGGTCATGGAATCCGACACACAGGCAATCGGTTCTTTGAAATGGCGGTTGAAATAAGTGCGGAAGTAGGCGACGCAGCCTTGCGATCCATGCACATAAGGCAGGGTTTTCTCGAAGCCCAACGCACACAGCACCGCGCCGAGTGGTTGGCAGGCTTTTGCCGGGTTGACCGTCAGTGCTTCACGGTTAAAATTCAACTCCTTGTATTCCTGACTGGTGGTCCATTGGAACACTTCTTCAATCTTTTCCTTTGGGACGCGTTCTTCGTAAAGATCGCCTTTTAAAGCAAGGTTGTCCTTGTATTCCTGATCGCGAAACAAGGGGTAACTGGGTTTGATGTTTTCAACTGCTTGGCTCATGGTATCCTCCTAACCCGCCACTAATCTGTGGACAAGGCTATGGTTTTGGTGATTCAAAGTTCCCTCGCCCTTATGGGAGAGGGTCAGGGTGAGGGAATTCAATAGATGCCTCACCCCAGTCCCCTCTCCCAGAGGAAGAGGGGAAGCAAGAGCTTAGCCTCCTGCCGCCACTCGCGCCTGTTCCTCATTGGCCGCCGCTTTCTTCCAAGGTGGCTGGAGCTTGCCCCAGCAAGGGTTATTGATGGTCATGTCCATATCGCGAGCGAAGATGGCAAAGCCGTCATAGCCGTGATAAGGGCCGGAATAATCCCAAGAATGCATCTGGCGGAACGGAACGCCCATCTTCTGGAAGATGTATTTTTCCTTGACACCTGAACCGATCAAGTCGGGTTTGATTTTCTTGACGAACTCTTCAAACTCGTAGCCAGTCACATCGTCATACAGCAAGGTCGCGTTGCCCATTTCCTTGATAGTGCGGTCATAGTCGTCATTGTGGCCAAATTCATAACCCGTGCCGACTACTTCCATGCCCAAATCCTCATAAGCGCCAATGACATGGCGAGGACGCAAGCCACCGATGAACAGCATCACCTTCTTGCCTTCCAGGCGTGGCTTGTACTTGGCGATGACCGCCTCGTATTCAGCCTGATAGCGGGCGATGACTCGCTCTGCGCCTTCCTTGATTTTATCGTCGAATTGTTCGGCAATCTTGCGCAAGGATTCGGCGATTTTGGTGGGCCCAAAGAAGTTGTACTCCATCCACGGAATCGAATACTTCTCTTCCATGTGGCGGGCAATATAGTTCATTGAGCGGTAGCAGTGGATCAAATTGAGCTTGACCTTCGGGGTCAATTCAATTTCCGCCAAGGTGCCGTCGCCAGACCATTGCGCCACGACGCGAAGCCCCATTTCTTCCAGCAGGGTACGCGAGGACCAGGCATCACCGCCGATGTTGTAGTCACCAATGACAGCCACATCATAAGGAGTGGTCTCAAAGCTGCTGTCACCATCGCGATTGCCTAGTACCCAATCGCGGATCGCGTCATTGGCAAGGTGATGGCCCAAAGACTGGGACACGCCACGGAAGCCTTCGCAACGCACCGGCACAACGGGCTTGCCGATTTCCTTGGCAGTTTTCTTGGAAACCGCTTCAATGTCGTCACCGATCAGTCCGATGGGGCATTCGGATTGGACGGAAATGCCTTTGTGCAACGGGAACAGGGTTTCGACTTCGCCGATCAGCTTGGCAAGCTTCTTGTCGCCGCCAAACACAATGTCTTTCTCTTGGAAATCCGAGGTAAAGTTCATCGTAACGAAGGTGTTTACGCCAGTAGTGCCGATATAGTAGTTACGGCGACCAGCACGGGAATACTGTCCACACCCCACCGGGCCGTGGGAGATATGGATCATATCTTTGATCGGTCCCCATACCACACCCTTGGAACCGGCATAGGCGCAACCACGAATAGTCATTACGCCGGGCAGTGATTTACGGTTGGACGTGATGCATTTGCTCGATTTTTCAATCGACTGGTCATTGACCGTCAAATGTTTGGCACGATCTTTCTTGGCTTTGTCGGGATAAACCTCAAGCACCTCTTGGATGAGGGCTTCGGTTTCCTCGCGAGTCATGGCTGTCATAGACGCCTCCTGAATTGATTGATTGATTGCTGGGAGGGTAGGGGCGGGTTCAAAACCCACCCCCACGAACCTACGATTAAGCAGCGAGCTTTTCTTCCTGAGCGGTCTTGCCAACGATGCTCTCGTCGACTTCTTCCATCACGCCGAACTCCATCAGCAGATCTTCCAACTGGTCCATGGTGATCGGTGTGGGGATGACGAGGTTCTTGTTGTTGATTATCTTCACCGCCAAGTCCCGATACTCTTGGGCTTGCTTAGCCTGCGGCTCGTATTCGATGACGGTCATGCGGCGAATTTCAGCGCGTTGCACGACATTATCACGTGGTACGAAATGGATCATCTGGGTGCCCATTTGACGGGCCAGTTCCATGATCAGCTCGTCTTCACGAGCGGTCTGACGGCTGTTGCAGATCAAGCCAGCCAAGCGGACACCGCCGGAGTTGGCATATTTCACGATGCCTTTGGCGATGTTGTTAGCGGCGTACATGGCCATCATTTCGCCGGAGCAGACGATGTAAATTTCCTGGGCTTTGTTCTCGCGGATGGGCATGGCGAAACCGCCACACACTACGTCGCCCAATACGTCGTAGAATACGAAGTCAAGGTCTTCGTCATACGCGCCTTCTTCTTCCAAGAAGTTGATGGCGGTGATAACGCCACGGCCCGCACAGCCAACACCCGGCTCAGGGCCGCCGGATTCGACGCATTTGATGTCCCTGTAGCCCACTTTCAATACATCTTCAAGTTCCAAGTCCTCCACACTACCGGCATCGGATGCCATTTGCATGATGGAGTTCTGTGCCTTTGCGTGTAGGATAAGGCGAGTCGAGTCGGCTTTGGGGTCGCAGCCGACGATCATTACTTTCTGCCCCTGTTCCGCCAAAGCGGCAACAAGGTTCTGGGTGGTGGTGGATTTACCGATGCCACCTTTGCCATAAATGGCGCATTGACGTAATCTTTTAGCCATGGAGTTCTCCTTTGCTGAGTTGGTGATGCTTGACGCAATTTACTCATTGCAACAGGTGTGCCAAGGAGAATTATTGATGTAACAATATGATTTTGTTAAATTTTATTAGTTGTCAATTAATGCCTGACTATGTAGCGAGTCAGACAATCAATGTCCGGCGGGGTGTTTGCGACAAAAATATTCAAGGTAGATACGGATCATGTCGGACGGATTCTTCCGCTATGTTCAAGATATTCGATGATCTGCGCTGCGCAGTCTTCCACGCTATGTTTATCCGTCATGACAACTATTTCAGCCTGTTGGGGAATTTCGTATGGGGATGAAATGCCGGTGAAATCGCTGACTAAACCCAACCTCGCTTTTTGGTACAAGCCCTTGACATCTCGCCGCTCGCAAACATCCAGCGGGGCATGGCAGTAAATCTCAATGAAATCATCGGGCCCGACGGATGCGCGGACTTTGTCCCGATCCCGACGGAACGGTGAGATGAACGCAGTCAGGGCAATGCCGCCAGAATCAATGAACAGTTTGCTCATTTCTCCGATGCGGCGGATGTTTTCGGCACGGTCAGCATCGCTGAACCCCAAATCGGAGCAAAGACCGTGACGAACATTATCGCCATCGAACACATAAGTCCGGCAACCTCTAATAAATAGAATTTCCTCTACGCAATGAGCGAGGGTTGACTTCCCTGCCCCGGATAACCCGGTGAACCATAGGATGAAACTTTTATGTCGGTTTTGTTGTTCACGCCTTTGCCGGGTAACCGTGGCATGGTGCCATTGAATGTTTGAATGCATTGGAAATGTCTGAAGATAATCAATTTTGCATAATCGTAAGTGTGTCAAATGACACAGATTGCCATGTCATATCACGCGAAATGTAGCGCATTTTATAGTATGGCATCGTTACTTTACATTATTTATCATATACATACAATGTTGGCATGTAACATGATTGTAATATCTTGAAAAATTTTGCTAATGCAAAAAAATATCCGCCTACATGGTAAGCAACCAATTTTAGATGCCCGCAGGAGGCTCAATGAAAATTAACTATAAAAATATCGCTTTGGGCACTCTCGCCTTTGCCGCATGGGCGGCAAGCCAAAGCGCATTCGCACATACCCGCTTTGAAACAGCGACTTCGGTTGAAGGTACAAGGGTTCATAATTATGTCAATATTGGACATGGCTGCCCACCCACCACCGCTAGACGCCCCAGCTACGGGACGAGCGTCGTGTTTCCCAACGCAGTCAGCTACACACCTATCATTGGTGTGGACTCAGGTGCTGGTAAGGTCTATACCACCAACGCCGCATCCACCTATTATTCCCCTGCTGCGGGTATAGCCGTAATGATCAATGGTGGCGGGGCTTTCCCACTAGGCAATATGAAAGTCGATGCAGCCAATAATAAAGACGGATTCTGGGCTGGCGGTAAGTTTTATGACCAAACCATTTCCACTACAGTTCAAACCCCGTTTTATGCTTCGGCGGTCACAATTGCCAAGGCTTCTTGCGCCCGGTCGGTGACGTTCTACGCAGCCATCGCCGATGTGTGCGAAGTTACCGTGCCAAGCACTTCAGCCACAGACGAACAAGTCTTGTACTGGTCGCCGATTCCCAATTTCAGTGGGGTACCGGGTTCACCGTTTGGCACATCAGCCGGCGACCCGGCCCGCACCATTCCAGTAGGGCCTAAATTCTCCAACTATGACGGCTACCAAGATGCCGCCCATACATTCCCAGGAGATGGTTGGGGTTCGCCAGCGACTTATAAAGTCACCCGTAACCCCGTGACCAACCCATTGCCGGCAGGATGCACGGGTAATGCAGGGGCAGGTGACGATATCCATGTCTACCCATCCGCTGATCAAATTAACAAAGAGCTACCGGTTTATAAAAATGCGAACCAAACTGGCGATCTTTATTGGAATTAATGCCTAGATAAAAAATATAAACAACTCAATTCTTTTAGAATTCAGGGTTGTCTTATAGTACAGTCTAGCCCGGCATCCATTTCTATTATGGGTGTCGGGTTTTAAGTTATATGTGCTTTGCTGAAAAATGTGATTACTCGGCCAATTTTAATTGTACAACTTTTGATTATGGCATATCACACATGGATTGCGTTATTTAACTCAAATGAATTTATATTTTAATATACCGTATATTTTTTTAAATTAAAAATCAATATATTAGAATATGGCACAAAATTTGATAGTGTTTGGTTTCCGCTATTTCAATCAATAGCTGAAATCCGATCGTAAAAAAACATTATTCAAATTCTGGAGGTATATTATGATGAACTCGGTAAGGTTAAAGCAATTGGCGATTTGCTGTGTTGCGACTGGCTCAATCTTCGCAATTGCAAGTCACAGCGCACTTGCCCATACTAGGCTTGAAATACCTGTGGTTGTCGAAGGCACAACCAACGGTCACGCACAAGTCGGAAAAGTTATAAACCAAGTGGTCATTTCGCATGGCTGCCCCGATATAGCCCCCGGCACTCAACGGCAAGCCACTTATGGGACGAGCGTAGTGTTTCCAAATGCGGTTAGTTACTCCCCTGTGATTGGAATTAATTCGGGTTCCGGCACAATCTATTCAGCCAAACCAGCTTCTGATTTCTATTCACCATTGGCAGGTATTGGTTTGATTATCCGTTCAGGTGGGCCATGGCGTCCCCATAATGTAAAAGTTGATCCATTAGGGAATGTCGATGGTTTCTGGGCAGGCGGGGATTATTATGACCAGACCATTTCAACACCGGTAAACGTACCCTTTTACACGCATGCAATGACGATTAATTCGAAGTCCTGTGCGCGTTCCGTGACATTTGTACTGGCGATCGCAGATTTTTGTACTATTGCTGTGCCGAGTACGACCGCGAAAGATCATGAAGTTCTTTATTGGTCGCCTATTCCCAATTTTTCTGGTGTACCCGGTTCACCATTTGGAACCCCAGCCGGTGATCCTGCGCGTAAAATTCCTATCGGTCCCGCTTATTCAAAATATGATGGCTATCAAGACGTAGCCCATACCATTCCCGGTGATGGATGGAATTCTCCCGCAACATTGACAGTCACTAGAAACTTGGCGAAAAACCCATTGCCTGCCGGTTGCGATGGTAATGGTGGGGCGGGTGACGATGTGTATGTTTACCCATCCGCTGATCAGATCAACAAGGAGTTGCCTGTTTGGTCAAAACCTGACCAGACTGGAACCAATTATTGGCAATAGCCTTTGTGTTGGTTGCTTGCCTACATTAAGGATTAATTAGTCAGGCAATTTCCTAATGAAATTTGTCCCGTCGATAATGGTTGGACTATTGGTGATCTACGGTACTTGATAGTACCGTAGATTTTTTTGTTTAAACAAGGTCAAATTAATTCATTTGTGTAAGGTTCAACCATGCTACGCCCTCTCATTTCAATGGCAGACAAGCAGGGTCGTTGCCACGCCGTTGCATTGACAAACAATGCTTTCCATTTTATGTAAAATTGATTAGGCATAAAAAATATTAATTAGCCCAGTTGATCTGCATGGTGTTATAATGTTTTATCAAAGAATTGATAGCGTTAATGGATTGCCAGTCAGTTTGTATCAAACCATTGACTGGCTTTGCTTCCATACTAGGCAATGCCTAGGTTGACTAATGGGCGCAAGTGGTTGCAACAATCCAAACCGGGTAATTCTGTGTTCGGTTGATGGCAGGTTTATTTGGTTTTAAATTCCTCTAAGCAAGAGGTATGAGGTTCAAAGTTATGATGGCATTATTTAAAAAATTCTTTGTCTTCGCATCAGTCTTGATGGTGACAAGCTATTCCAGTCTAATCATGGCTCATAGCGCTGGCGCAACCATTGACGGTAGCGGGGGCAATGCCAATGCAACTGATCTTGCCCAAGTATTTTGTTATGATGATGGCAATGGTCAGGCTCATCATCTGGTTGTCCAGATAAAGGATTTATCACCCCCTGTGCCCGGCTTATTGCTGAGCGCACAGATTTATGGTGGCAATCAAATGACGAATGTCACAGATACCGTTTCTGGAGATGGATTTGCCAGTAATGAGGCAATCTTGGTTGGGGGCGAATCATTATCCGATGGGGTTCAGTTATATTATATCTCGGTTAGTAAAACCAAGGCTGGTGCAAGAAACTTTGAAATAACATACCATTGTATGACCTCTTATTCAACTCATACCGGTACTGATATTACTGTTTTGCAGGTTCAATAATCTGTGGCAAGAAAAATGCCTGCAATAAATCCAAAAAGTGTTTGTGGCTTTTAGGTTATCAACCGTTGAATAGAATTTATAATCGCTAGTTTACTAGCGTAACGAGGTTATTTTATGAATCGATCAGTTTTTAAAGTATCTTTAATCGCTACCTTGGTTTTAGCCCTCTCGGGTTATACCCATTCAGCAATGGCTTATGGCATTGCCGGAACAACCTTGGACCCTGCTGGTAACAATGCCAGTGCAACCGATCTTGCTGTTGCTTCTTGCCCTGAAGGGACACATCATTTTTCCGCTGCGGTACAGGACAATTCATCGCCAGTGGATGGATTGCTGGTCAGTGTGCATATTTTCAAAGACACCAAAATGACCACGGCCACCGACACAGTTTCTGGAGACGGTGGATGGAGTGATATTATTAGTGTTGATGGCGGTGCGGGTAATTATTATGTTTCAGTCCGTAAAACGAAGGCTGGGGCGAGGGCTTTCACCATAGGTTGGGATTGCCGAAACGCTAATAATATTAGCACCGGCACTAATATCCAAGTATTGCAACTACAATAATTGATCGCCAATGACTCAACGCTTTTTGACACTTTTGAGTGTCGTTGCAGTAATTTGTTCATTGCAGACGACTGTTGCGGCAGAAGTCGGGGGGGCTGCCCCCGATTGTGCATTGCCTACCATCGGTGGGACACAAAACTACAGCCTTAAGCAATTTCAAGGCAAAGTGCTTTATGTGGATTTCTGGTCTTCATGGTGCGGGCCTTGTGCGCAATCCTTTCCATTTTTGAATGAGTTGCATCGAGACCTCAAAAGTCAAGGCTTGCAAATCATCGGCATTAACTTGGACGAGTCCGACGAAGATGCCAAGGCGTTCTTGGCGCAACACCCTGCAAGCTTTCATATAGCGACCGATTCTGCCCAGCAATGTGCCAAGGATTTCGGTGTCAAGGCCATGCCTTCCTCTTACCTGGTTGATCGCAAGGGCATCATTCGCTATGTGCATTTAGGATTCCGTCCCGACGAGGCCAAAGAGTTCCGTGCATTGGCTGAACAGTTGCTGGCCGAGAAACCCTAGCCAATAATATTGGGCATGTACGGCAAAGTACAAACATGAGATTTGTAAAGTTTACCATTCTTGCGCTATCGCTCGCAGCTACGCTTGGCATGACAGCATGTACCAACGTGGCCCCGTGGGAGCGCGGCAATCTTGCCAAGCCACATATGGCTTTAAATCCTTCCCCCATGCAAAACTCTTTACGTTCACATCAGTACGGTAGTCGCGAGGCTTCATCGGGTGGCGGTGCGGCAGGCGGGGGCGGTTGTGGCTGTTACTAAGCGTAAATTTTCGAAGCCTCGCCATGGAAATTCGCACAGTTCTGTAAACATTTGCCAGCCCAAAGCCATTGCCGAGGATGGCAAGCCTATCGAACCTGAAACCTTCGCATCGGCAAGCCTTTCGTTAAATGCGCTGACTGCCGCCGCTCTTGCCCTGCCAGGCTTGATGATGTCGCAGGCCTATGCTGTTGAATTGGAGCAAACCAGTTTTCAATACGGACATTACGAGGAAAGCAAGCGGCATACCTACGGTGTGCAAAGCAATTTAAAACCCATCCAAGTGGATACCCTGCAAGGCGGTGGTCAAGTCAGCCTGTCTGATCGGTTGAAATTTGCTTTTAACTACACTCAAGACACTTGGGGTGGGGCCACGCCAGTGGCCACCGCACCGTTGGTGTTTGGGGGCAACCACACAAACACCCAGTCGGGGGCATCACCTTTTTTGAATCTTGGGACTGTCCGCCTTGACGCGCAACTCAACCCTGTCAAGCTAGACTCGAAAACAGGCAAGTACATTAAAGACACGCAATTAGTGCATACGCTTGCGATGGCTTCGCCGGAAACCCGCAAGCAGGGGGATTTCAAACTCGCTTACGAATGGGACGATGCAGCACTGGATATCGGGGGTGGTGTTTCGTCTGAACACGACTACCAATCCCGCTTTGGGAACGTGTTGGGGCGCTTCGACTTCGACCAGAAGCAAACCAGCGTGATGGTGGGTTTGAGTTACACCAATAGCGATGTCAACGCGATACTTGACCATGATGCCACGCCCTACATTTATGATACTTCCACTGGATTGAAAACCTATAATGACACTCACAGAACAAGTCAAATTGAAGTTGTCGGGGGTCCGCAAGTCAACAACAAGCTCCTAACGGGTAATCGGGAGGATTGGGCCAGCAATTTGAGCGTGACCCAAGTATTAAACAAAAATGCTTTGTTCGTGGGCAGTTTCGGGTTCACCCGCAATACCGGGTATCTGGCAAATCCTTACAAGGCAGTTACTGCGGTTTTCATTGATCCCAAGCAAACGCAAACCGTCACGCCTACGACAATACTGACAGGAACCTCACTATCCATGCTGGAGGTGCGGCCCGATGAGCGCAATCAATGGATCGGCAACCTGAGCTATGTCCAGCATATTGATGCCCTGAATGGTGCGGCCTTGCATGGCGACTACCGATTTTACACCGACGATTGGGGCATTACCTCGCATACCTTTGAGGTCGATTGGGCACAACCTGTAGTTGACGGTTGGACCGTGACACCCATGTTGCGTTATTACACACAGAATGCCGCCGATTTTTACCAGCCTTACATGGTTACATTCCAGGATTATCCCGGACACCGCACGTTTAACCCTAAAACGAGGAAGTTGACTACCGCCGTACTCGATCCCAGTATATTGCCAACTTATTATTCAAGCGACCAGCGCTTGTCGGGTTACGGAGCGATCAGTACAGGGATAACTATCTCAAAGCGCTTTGCCAAAGGTATCACCCTTGAAGCCGGTGCGGAATATTACACCCACGCTGGTTCCTTGAAAATGGGAGGTGACGGCGAGGGTTCTTATGCGGATTTCAATTATTACCGCTTCAATGCCGGTGTGAATGTCGATTTGTCAGCGGTCACCATGGCAAGCTTTAGCAATGCCAAGTCTGGCGAACATGCCGGTCACGGAGACCATGCAGGCCATGAAGCTCATCACCATCACGGAGTTCATGGCCCTGCAGGCGTCATGTTTGACCACATGCTGGCTAACTCAGGTGATTTCATGTTTGGCTACCGGTATATGTGGGCTTCACAGAATGGCGACATATTGCATGGAAAAGACTGGGTAAACGACAAGGAAATTGTGAACAATGGATGTTATGGCGATCCTTGTTATGTGACCCCTACGAGCATGTATATGAACATGCACATGCTCGATCTAATGTATGCGCCACTGGATTGGTTAACCCTGATGCTGATGCCGCAATTTGTCGATATGAATATGGATATGAGGCCTTTGGACGGTGCGCCGAGTATTAGCAAAGCCAGCGCCGAAACTTCCGCTGCCGTGATGCATGCCTACCACACCCATCAAACTGGCGGCTTGGGCGACACCGGCATGTATGCGCTGTTCAGATTGTTTGAAAGGTCCGGGCATCATATCCATGCGACCTTTGGCATTAGCGCACCAACCGGCGATGTAGGTATTGACCTCAGAAACACCCACGGTATAACCCTCGGTTTCATTCATTACGGAATGCAGTTGGGCAGCGGCACTTGGGATTTCAAGCCGAGCCTCACCTATACCGGGCAGATCGACAAATGGTCTTGGGGTGCGCAACTTAGTGGCACCCATCGGCTAGAGGACGAGAACTCCTCGGGTTTTGCATTCGGTGATATTTTGCAAGCCACGGCATGGGGTGGATTTGACATAGTTAATTGGCTCACCGCCACGTTCCGCAGTGCTTACACCACGCAAGGTGCGCTAAAAGGGGCATACAATTCGACCTATTACCCAATTGGGCCAATGGATTACGGCAACAGTTACGGTGGGCGTTACTGGGACGTGGGTTTTGGCATTAACGCCATGGTGCCTACTGGCAATTTGCAAGGCAATCGCCTGAGTTTCGAGTGGATTCAGCCGGTCTATGATGACGTGAATGGCTATCAACTTCAACGCACGGGTGCGCTGGCAGCGACTTGGAGTTACGGGTTTTGACCATCGGAGTGGCACGGCTTGATTTCTTTCGCCTCGTTTGACGATTGGTGTCGAAAAGGCAGGCATGAAGTTTTTTCGCCATTCGTTCAAAGCAATGGGCACACCTTGCGAAATTCAGCTTTTTGCCAATACCCACCGCGAGGCTAGACGGGTTGCCGAAGTGGCAATGGCTGACGTACATCGGCTAGAATCGCTTTATTCGCGGTATCGCAGTGACAGCTTTCTATCTGCAATTAACCGGGTAGCCGCCACCGGCGGCTCTATCCGAGTCGATGAGGAAACGGCGGGGTTGTTAAATTATGCAGCGGCCTGTCACGCACAAAGCGACGGACTGTTTGACATTACCTCTGGAATTTTGCGCCGTGCATGGCGATTCGACTCAGGTCAATTGCCGGACCAGTCACTTATCGAAGAACTGCTTGCCAGAGTCGGATGGCACAAGCTGCATTGGGAACCGCCTTTCCTAGAGTTCCATGCCCAAGGGATGGAGATTGACTTTGGCGGCGTAGTCAAGGAATACGCGGTCGATCATGCGGCATCCCTGTGTTGGCAAGCAGGGGTTGGTCACGGCATGATTAATTTGGGGGGCGACATCAAAGTCATCGGCCCGCGTGCGGATGGTAGCCCTTGGCGAATCGGCATACGTCACCCTAGGGATAAAGAATCCTGTATGCAAACTATATTGCTGAACGGCGGCGCACTGGCCAGCAGCGGGGATTATGAACGCTGTATCATTGTGGACGGCATCCGTTACGGTCATGTGCTCAATCCAAAATCCGGCTGGCCGGTGACTCACTTGGCAGCGGTCAGCGTGGTGGGCGATTTTTGCGTGGTGGCGGGCAGCGCGTCCACTATCGCCATGCTCAAGGAAGAGTCCGGCCCAACTTGGCTAGGGCAATTTGGCTTACCCCATTTATGGGTGAATGTGCAAGGCGAAACAGGCGGTTCCTTGGTGTCAAAAGCCATTCCGTGAGATTAGTACAGACTTAACACAAGAATGATATGGCATGACTGAAAAAACTCTCGACAGCTTTGGGCGGGTTGGCCTCTACATCACCGTTTTTCTGACCGGTGCAGCAGTGATGGTGATTGAACTATTAGGGACGCGAATGATCGCACCCTTTTATGGCACGAGCCTGTATGTTTGGTCGTCACTGATTTCAGTGACAATGATTGCACTTGCCACGGGTTATTTTATGGGTGGACGATGGGCCGACCGAGGGCGGCGCACAGGGCTTTCCCTAGTTGTCGCGCTCGCCGCTATTTTCACACTCGCCATACCGTGGGCAACCCGTTTCGTGTTGCTGGCGACAGACCCGCTGGGTCTGAGGGCTGGAGCCTTTTTCAGTGCTTTCGTTCTGTTTTTGCCAAGCTTGACGTTTTTGGGCATGGTGGGTCCGTTTGCCATTAAGCTGTCTACCTCCCAACTCGATGGTGTCGGAACTAGCGTTGGTTCGATCTATGCCGTCAGCACGTTTGGGAGCGTAGTGGGAACCTTGCTTTTGGGGTTTTATTTGTTTCCCTTGGTTGGGGCGAGAGAAATCTTGGTCGGCATGGGGGTTGGCCTGCTCGTGCTGGCGTTAGGCTTGGCAGTATTTGAGCAAAGAAGCTTAGGGCAAACAAGCGCTGTCTTGCCAACTGTGTTTATAGCCATAGTCGGTTTTTGCCTGTTGCCCATGGCTGTGGATGCCGGTCATGGCTATACTGGCGGCAACCAGTTCAGGATACTCTCCGAACGCGAAAGCCTATATGGTTGGGTGAGGGTGATTGAGGAACCGGGGCGCGACCTCCGGTTCCTGACCTCGGACGCATCAATGATTGGTGCGGCCAACATTTCCAATGGCAAAAGCCGGCTTTCCTATCAAAACATCGTGAGTTTGTTGCCGTCACTATCACCGAACATGGTTCGTGCCCTCATTGTAGGTCAGGGTGCAGGACACATGGCAAAGGTCTTGCATGACCGCTATGGAATCTCGACTGATACCCTGGAAATTGACCCGGCAGTCGCGGACGCTGCTGTTGACTTTTTTGGCTTCATCCCCACAGGACAAACAATTGTGGGAGATGCGCGGTATGAAATCCGCCACTTGAAAGGCCCATATGATTTAATTATCCATGATTGTTTCACCGGTGGTTCCGAGCCGGCGCATCTGTTAACCGTCGAAACCTTGACACAATTACAGGGACTACTGTCGGACCATGGTATACTCGCCCTCAATTTCGTATCATTCTTCCAAGAGGGTCGCAATACTGCTTTGGTCTCTGTCGCAAAGACTATCGGGCAAGTGTTTTCACATAAGCTGGCCTTCGTTTCCGAGCCAGGTGATGATTTCAACGATTTTATTTTCGTTGCGGCCAACAAGCCCTTGGATTTGAAATCCAAGTCTCTATCGATTGATCAAGTCGCTTGGTTGCAAGATCGACTGATTGATGTGGACCCAAAGCAAGGGTTGATTCTTACTGACAACTTCAATCCATTAGAATACTTGCAAATCGCTAAAGCCGAAAAGTACCGGCAAGTCCTCGTTGGTTGGTTCGGTGCCGAAATATTGGTACGGTGAAAAAATAAATTCTCATGAATGACGACAAAAACCCGCCGTGTGTTAGTCTTATTGTTCGAACCAAAAACCGACCTACATTATTATTGGAGGCTTTGCATTCAATTGTTGAACAAACTTGGCCGAAACTCGAAATTGTATTGGTCAATGATGGTGGTGAAGATATTGAAAAGCTTATCGAATCCTTTACTGACCAGGTATCAGCATTCAAACTTATACAATTAGCCACAAGTATTGGACGTTCTGGCGCAGCAAATCAAGGTTTGGCGCAAGTAACTGGGGAATGGGTAGGTTTTTTAGATGACGATGACATACTGGAAACTAAGCATGTAGAGCGTTTAGTCCAATTTGCGGTGCATAATAACGCAAAACTTGTATATTCTGGCACTAAAGTAGTTAGGGTTAATCGCGATAACACAACTAATGAAATATATGAATATAACTTTAATTATTCATCTGACCAGCTTTGTTTCGAGAATTATATTCCCATACATAGTGTATTATTTGCGAGGGAACTGATTGACAGTGGCATTTGCTTTGATACTGATTTTGATTATTTTGAAGATTGGGATTTTTTGTTGCAACTCAGTCAGAAGACCGAGTTTATGCATTCTTCAACTGTCACCGCCACCTATCGTTTGCACGAAGAAGCATCAGGTGTGCATCAACATGGCAAAACCAGCGATGCCTATCTGAAAATCTATAGAAAATGGTTATCTGATTGTCCCATAGAAAAAATTTATTCATTATTACATGGTAGCCATAAGTGGTTTGATGATAAAATTGCGGCAATACAATACACTAATAACATTAAATTAGACGAAATTGGCAGGAAGCATAGCTTGGCTCTACAGATAGTGCAGGAGCGGGACGCGCAATTGCAGGAACTGAATCATGCGTTGGAGTCCTTAAGCAGAGAACACACCCATGCGCAAACAATAGTGCAGGAGCGGGACGCGCAATTGCGGGAACTGAACAATGCGTTGGAGTCTTTAAGCAGAGAACACACCCATGCGCAAACAATAGTGCAGGAGCGGGATGCGCAATTGCAGGAATTGAACAGTAAGTTGGAGTCCCTTGGCAGAGAACACAGCCATGCGCAAACAATAGTGCAGGAGCGGGATTCGCAATTGCAGGAATTGAACAATAAGTTGGAGTCCCTTGGCAGAGAACACGGCTATAAGCAACAAATGATTCTTGAATGAGACAAGCAATTGTCGTATCTAAACGAGATTTATACTCTAGCCATGGGTGTAAATGATGATCAGATTTTGAATCTTATTCAATCAAACGATATTCCTTCTGGTCAACTTATAAGTGATGGGGATTTTTTTATATAAATGAAAATGGTTGATATTATTGTCCCGGTCTATTCTGGACTTGCTGAAACCAAACGCTGCTTGGAATCCGTATTGAGATATCCTCAGTCCACACATTTTGAATTGATTGTGATTAACGATCAATCTCCTGAACCTTTATTGGTTGAATATCTTAAAGAATTAGCTAATAACAACCAAATTACCCTGCTAACTAATCCACAAAATCTAGGTTTTGTGCGCACCGTGAATATCGGTATGCAATTGCATGAAGATCGAGATGTCATCTTGCTTAATAGCGATACTGCTCCAACCAATGATTGGTTGGATCGTTTGCGGGCTTGTGTATATCAAGACAAAAATATAGGCACAGCAACCCCTTTCTCGAATAATGCGACTATTTGTAGTTATCCAAATATGTGCCAGGACAATATGATCCCCTTGGACATGGATTTGGAAGCTTTGGATAATTATTTTAAACTGGCGAATAAGGGAAAGTGGATCGATATTCCTACGGCTGTTGGTTTTTGCATGTATATTCGTAGAAGCTGCCTACAAAGTGTCGGTTATTTTGACGTAAAGAACTTTGGAAAAGGGTATGGCGAAGAAAATGATTTTTGCATGCGTTCTAGGCATAGCGGTTGGAAAAATGTCTTATGCGCTGATGTTTTCGTTTATCATGAGGGCAATATAAGTTTTGGAGATGAACATAATAGGCTAAAACTGGCGGCAATGGAAATATTGCGCAAACTTCACCCCAGTTATGAATCCTTAGTGCATCAGCATATCGCCGCAGACCCAGCTAATTTTTTGCGTCAGCGCGTAACGATTGCAAGGCTTTTATGTCATTCTAAACCTCTTATATTGCATATATCCCACAATAGGGTTGGTGGTACGGAGCGACACCTTCAGGAATTGATTGCACAGCTATCTGACCGAGTGGATTCTATAATTTTACGCCCTGTTAACAATGGCAATGGTGAAATAGAAATAGATTATCAAGGTATTTTGAAATTTTATTTTAATATTGACCATGAATTAGACCAGTTGACCGAATTTTTAAGAACGATTAATGTTCAGAGAATACTCATTCACCATACTATTGGCATACATCCGGCCACTTTTAGTCTTCCAGAACGATTAGGTATAAAATGGGATTACACTATCCATGATTATTATGCCATTTGCCCTCAAATTAATTTAAATGATATGCGAGGCCGCTATTGTGGTGAACTAGGGGAAGGTGATTGTAATGCATGTCTGAAAGAACGCCCTGCTCCGGGCAACTTACCTATCGAAACATGGCGTGCAAGTCATTTGTATTTGATCAATGGAGCTGAAACTTGTTTTGCCCCTAGCAAAGACACGGCGAATCGTTTTAAGGCATATTTTCCAACAGCAAATGTAACGACTGTTTACCATGAAAATATTCTTTCACTGGCAGATGCAACGGTAAAGCTTCCAAGGCAACCCATTGATAGGCTTAGAGTCGTTGTGATTGGAGCGCTGAGTCCGATGAAGGGGGCCGACTTGTTGGAGAGCATTGCGTTAGATGCCAAGCGCAGGGATTTGCCTATAGATTTTGTTTTGTTGGGATATGGTTATCGAGAAATGATGACTGCCCCGCACAGCAATTTAACGGTTGTCGGATTATACCAAGAAGCCGATTTACAAAGGCTTATTTCTCTTTATCAGCCTGACATGGCTTGGTTTCCGGCCCTCTGGCCAGAAACCTATAGCTATACTTTAAGTGCGGCTATACAAGCGGGCTTGCCGATTGTCGCTCCTAATATTGGCGCTTTTCAAGAAAGACTGTATCAGCGTAAATATACATGGATTGTTCCTTGGGATATTTCTGAATATAAATTAAACGACTTGTTTCTTGAATTAAAATGTACTGCTCTTTCTGGAAAGAACACTGATAGATTTGATGGATTTGTTGGCAACATTGCACCTGAAACATATAATTTCAATTATACAGAATATTTTTTATCGAGCATGAATCAATCTATTACTTCATCGGTTGATGTTGATAGGTTTATCGAAGATTGGAAATTTTATCTGGTATTAGAGCAACTATTAGAGAAACCAATACGCCCAAAATTAACCGAAAGGATTCGCCAGCTCATCCTTCAAAATATTCCAAATCTTAAGCAAATGAGGTTTTTTTGCTGGTTGATCGAGGTCGTTCCAAATTCTGTACAAACAAGTATCAAAAATTGGTTGCTTGAGAGGAATCGGCTGGACTGATTGACATATTATTACTGATGCAATCATGCTTAACCATCCGCAAATCATGAACGAAAAAAACTGATCTACCTCGGTTTGATAAGTCAACTTTATGCTGGATGAGTCAACCTATCTGCCTTACGTCGCCGCCCCCCTTCCCCAAGGCCCTTGGCTAGTTATATCCCCTCACCCTGATGATGAAACATTTGGTCTTGGCGGTGCGCTTCTCCTAGCCACAGAGCAGGGCATTACCGCCGATGTGTTGTTTCTGACCAGTGGTGATAAAGGGGGACCAGAGGGCATTGAGTCTGCTCGCGAGTTAGAAGCGCGTGAGGCGGCCAAACTGCTGGGAATTAGGGAAGTTTCCTTCTGGCGCTTGCCGGACCGTGAACTGCTGGCCTATGAGTCGGTCATCAAACGGATGGCTGAAATCATTACATCAACTAGACCATCCTGCGTTTTCTTCCCGTCACCTGTAGAACCGCATCCAGACCATCGCGTGAGCGGCGTGATTGCTTGGGAGGCATTGCGAAAAACTGGATTCAGTGCAAATCCTTGGAGTTATGAAATATCAGTCCAAGGCCCGGTCAATCATTTAATCGATATTTCCCAAGTCGCCGAGCGAAAACGCGACATCATGGCTGTTTACGCCAGCCAAATGGCGCAAAACGATTATGCTGGCCGCATCTTAAGTTTGAATCAAAGCCGTACTTGGTCGCTGCCGTTGCATATCAGCCATGCGGAGGCGTTCTATGCCTGGCCGAAACAAGATAAGCCATTGAATGCCATGTTGCTTGCATTGCAAACGCAATATTTCGGAGTGGATGCCATGCCGGGCAAGGTCGCTAAAGTGTCAGTCATTATCCGCACAAAAGACAGGCCAATAGCGTTGCGGGAAGCCATCGTTTCGGTCGCTACCCAAACCCATAGGGACATCGAATTGGTTGTAGTGAATGATGGAGGGACCGATGTAAGCGAGATAATCCGTCACTATGCGACGGGAAGCATTGGCAGCGTTGTTTATGAGACGTTACACCCAAGCAGGGGAAGGGTCGGGGCTGCCAATGCCGGACTAGATTTTGCCACTGGCGAATTCTTGCTATTTCTTAACGACGACGATTTTATTTCACCTGAACATATTGCAAAACTCGCAAAGGCGCTTGAGGCAAACCACTCGGCTGTGTTGGCCTATACGAATTGCAAAATGATTGATGTGCCAGGGAATGAGGCAGGGGAATGTACGAGCGAGTTCGAGCCTTATCAGCTAATGATTGGCAATCAATTTCCAATTCACGCGGCCTTATTTAGCCGAAGTCAAGCATCAGCAGGGAATTGTCGTTTTGATCCTAATTTAGCAATGTTTGAGGACTGGGATTTCTGGTTGCAATTACATGAACTGGGTTGCTTCCAACATGTACCCGGCATTTCTGCCACTTACCGGATTGAGCCTCGATTTTACGGTACGAGCAGTTTGGGGTATCTAAAAATCAGGGACAAGTGGCGCAGTCGGTGGCCCGACAACTGGTTGGGTGAAGCATTCGACAACGCCCAAAAAGCAACATCGCTCAAAAAAACACTGGAAGAACAGAACTTTGCAGATACACATAAAGTCTATGAACTCAATAGTGAACTACATATCACCAAACAAAAGTTGATTCAGCTAAGCCGCGAAACCGAAAAGCTACGCAATGAACTCAACGCTCATAAAAGACTGCTTGCCAATGCAGAAAGTGTCTACAAGGGCGTTTTGAATTCACGCACATGGCGGGTCACCGAATTCCCTCGCAAGCTGGTGACGTGGCTTCGCAGCGCCTGCAAGCCGGGCAAATGACATGCCTTTCTCAAACAAGCCAGATGAAATCAGCGGAAATCGGTATCGCCGGCCATCAGCCACCAACGGTCATTGAGTTGGTCGGCGTGAATTGCCGGATTCCAATCCAAAGCCGGGATAACGATTTCGGTAGGGCTTATCACGCCTGATTCGCCAGCAAACAAGGCTGCATGTTGTGCGGTGATCCAAGCGTAAGTCCTAGGCTTCCCTAAGTCTGAGGCCAGTCTGCGGACGATGGTCACTAATTCGGCGACTCGTTCGGGCGGTGCGACCATATCCACCCAGAGCAGTTCATCGCCCTCTTCGCGGACTACGATGATGCCATAAGGCTTGTTGCCCAAGCGATGGGAGACCATGTATACCCGATAGTTGAGGGTCGGATGTTCAAGGTAACGTCGTTTCAGATAGACAAAATCACGCACTCCGACAATCTGCCGACTCAAGGCCGCCGCCATTTCCAGCCATAGCCGATCCACCGATGTGCCCATGGAATTATCCAAAGGGCGGGTACGCAGCAAAAGGTTGAACCGGGTGTGCATGGGGATCCATTCGACCCGCATGATTTCACCCGCTTTGGCATACAGCCCCAGCCGCTCACCCAAGCGATAAGCCCGTTGCGAAGGAAAACCAAAGCCAAACAGAAAACGTTTGCCCTTGCCAACATAATGGCTTATATAATGCTCGGCGGCAAGCGAAAACGGCCCGCTCCGCCTCAACACACCACGCTCGTCCGGGTCCACCATCACATCGCTAATTTGCACGGCGATCTCCGGGGAACCAAACAGTTCGACTTTGCGGGGAATGCTCCCATAGAATGCCACTACTCGCCCATCACGCCGCGTCAATGCACCTTGGGGATCGAGTCCGGCATATTTCCAACGCCATAAGGTCTCCGTCATCTCGGTTCCAAAAGCACGTTTGAACAAAGCCAATAATTCACCCTCGTGCTCAGGGTGCGCCCATTCCGCAAGCCATTGTGCCTTGATTGCCGGCTTTTTCTTGAATGTCAGCAAGCAGTAGCCATAAAGCCTTTCTTTATATTTCCGGCTATAAGCTTTGATGGATTCAAGCAAACTATCAATCTCAGTGGGGGCAAGATCAAGATGTTGAATTAGTCTTGTATAATTCCTAATTACTGAATCGTGAATATAGTCATTGGTTGGCGATGCCAATGCCGTCAAGTCTAGCTGCTCTTGAAGATCAAACCCGAATTGTTCCCCCAAGGACAAATAGCCATCCAATAAGGGGAGACCTGGTCCCGAGGGTGAATCTTTGCGCAGCGAGACTTCATCCATGATGATGATCCGTCCATTTTGCTTGAGCAAACCGGAGGCTTTTTGGAATATTGTCTTGGCATCGATATACTGCGCACTTTCTTGAAACAGAATCACATCGAATGGCTTGGCATCGTTAAAGTCTTCATACTTTATGCAGGCCACCGGCAATCCTTCCCCATGGAGGCTGAAGGCGACCTCAATTTGGTGAGAGTCCGGGGTGATACCGATGGCTTCATATCCTGCCTGCAAAAGCTTGGCGAGTGTTGTGCCTAAACCTATGCCGACATCCAGCAATCTGCAAGGGGGGGGCGGCAACCTTGACGCGAGTAATTCGCTGGAATGTTTCTGCGCCACGATGATATTGGTCTGGCCCTCTTCATATATTCCATAATGCAGATAATCAAAACCGCCAAAGTCAAAATGCAATATATGAGAATAGACGTTAAGCGGGAAGGAGAAATTTTTATAATCAGGAATCTTTGCCAATATTGCTGTATTACTGGGTTCGTTGGAAACAATACTGACCGGGGCATCCGCAGCCGCTCTGGTTTTATAGCATCCCTTGCAGACCATCGGAAACAGCCCATTCCATAAATTAAACCGGGTGTTTTCATAGAGATGATCCGCCAGTATCTCCTCCATGCTATGCTGGACTAGATTCCAATTCTGGCTAATAGGGGTTTTAATTTGGCAACAAGGGGTCACATCCCCGGAAAGTAATGAGTAAATCCATTCTTCATCACAATTGGGACGCAGTTTATTCGGTTTGCCCATATTGCTTCCCGCTATGCCCTCTTCTTCGCAAAACTGACTGACCGGCTTAAGCTGTTGCAGCGCGTCGTTGGAATCGCGTTGAATGGCTGCAATGACTTGGTTTAGCCGCTCCGATTCCAATTCCGCCTGCTTTTCAACCGGATAGATTGGCACATAAGTTTGCATGGGGTTCAAGGGCTGGAAAGATTCAAATATTTCCACGCCATGGGCTTGAGCAAGGGCAACAATCTGCGGGATTTGATCTTGAGTGTGCGAAAACAGGCTCCCTTTCAAACCAATTCTGGGATATTTGAAACCGTGGGCATCGCGATAATCCGCCAGCCGTTTGATGCCGGCAAGCACTTGATGCAAATCGCCGTTAATGCGTGAGCTGGCAAAGGTATCCGCATCATGGGAGTCGATGGAGATGGAAATGTAATGTATCCTCGCCTCGCACAACTTTTGCACATTCGACGTGCTTAACGTGGAGCCATTGGACAGCGTGACGACTCGTATGCCCCGATCTGCCGCCATGCGCGCCATTTCATAAAAGCCCTTGTGCATCAGAGGCTCGCCTTCACCAACCAAGGCAATCAAACGCACACTGGGGAAATGGTCGAGCACCCGCTTGAAATCTTCAACGGTGATGTCTTTTTGCTCCATGTGCCGCCCGACACAATACCAGCAATTAAAATTGCAACGGGTGGTGGGTTCGATATTCAACACGGTGGGCGTCCTAGACCAAAGCCTGGCATCCACGGCAGTGGGTTGTTCATCAAGTTCAGCAGGAAGCTGGTCTTCCGATATCCACCATTTCCGGCATTGTGGACACCCAATCACCTCCCTTTCCTCTAGCCAGCGATCTCCGCCAAAGCGCACATGAGCCAAAACCTTTAAGGCGCCAGGATGACCGCAAGCTCCACAGGTCTGCAATGGCTCAGATGCCAAAGGCAAACTGTCTGCCATAGGAAATAAGTGTGGATGATCCCGGTTCCAAAGCGTGGTAATGTCTATCATGGAAATAATTTTAGGCGAACTAATAAGTTAGACTTTACCGGAATGTCCGGCATGGGTCTGCCAATGATGCTCAAAATTCACCAAGCCCGGTTCGGGCAGTGGGTCAATGATCATCAACGTGGAAGCGTGGATGGACTCGTAGATATAGACGGCATTTTCACAACCCAAGTGGACATTAATCAAATATTCGCCTTTTCTAAGTGGCAGTCGGGGAAAACTGATCATCGCCTCGCCCAAGCCTTGTGCATCGCGCTCAATGCGGATATGGTCGGTCAGGCTGACTGCACAGCTTACATCAATCAACGTGCCATATTTGAAGCTAACGCCTAGGGTGGGGGTCGGCATTTCAGGGTCTGAGGCAAATTGCATCAAGATGGTCAAATCGTTTTCACCCGGTCGGCCATAGAGTTTACGCCCGGTGTGACCGTCCAAGCTGACTTCAACATGAGTAAAGCGGGCATAACCTGTCAGCGAGTAGGCGCTTTCGGTGACTGCCTGCGCGGGTTCCTCTCCGAATGGCTCTGACGCTTCTTGAAACGGAGCCAGTGTAACGGGTGACTCTGGGACATCGCTTATTGGGGTTTCACCGATCAAGGAAGCGCTATAGCGCCGGACGACTTCTTGCGGATCACCAAACAACAGGCTTTTACCTTGATCCAGCCATAGCACTTGGTCGCAAAATGCTTCCACCTGATAAAGCGAATGCGAACAGAACAGGATGGTTTTACCCGCTTCTTTCATGTCTCGAATGCGGTCGAAAGATTTTCTGGCGAACTCGCCATCGCCCACTGAGAGCGCTTCGTCAATAATCAGGATGTCTGGGTCAACGCTGGTGGCCACGGAAAAAGCCAGGCGCATAAACATGCCACTTGAATAGGTTTTAACCGGCTGGTCAATGAAAGCGACGATGCCTGAGAACTCGACAATCTCGTCGAAGCGTAGATCGATCTCTTCTTTGGACAAGCCCATAATGGCGGCAGACACGTAGACATTTTCCCGTCCGCTGAATTCCGGGTTGAAGCCCGCCCCCAATTCCAGCAAAGCTGAGACACGGCCATGTACTTCAAGGCTACCGCTGGTAGGCGCTACGGTTCCGCAGACCAACTGCAACAGGGTTGACTTTCCGGCACCGTTGCGCCCAACCAAACCCATCACCTGGCCTTTGGCAAGCTCAAAGCTGGTTTCGTGCAAAGCCCAAAACTCGCGGAAATATTGACGCCTCCCGCGCATTAGCATTTGCTTCAGACGATCAGCAGGATGGTCAAAAAGGGTGTAGCACTTAGAAACCCCTTGGGCACGGATAGCGAAGTCAGTGTTTGCCATGCAGCTTAGTCCAAGGCAAGAATTTCAGATACATGGGCGAGAGAATTAGGATGGTATCAGTTGGAATGTAGGTTGCGGCTAGTTAAAGGAACTAATGTCTACGAACACAAGGCAAGACCCCTTTGGTCTCGCCCTATGTTGTTCAAGTTATGGAATTATAACTGATGGGGGACGAGTTAACATCCCCCAAGCGCCTCACTTCAAGGACGCTTCCAGTACTTCATCGAATTGCCAGGCTAAATCGGCGATCTTTTCTGCCTTGTCATGACCATTGATGATGGTGCGTGCATCGACCCAGTTGGGTGTGTCGTTGTCTTTGAAAAACTTACTGAGCTTCTGGCCCGTGAACCAGCCTTCGATCATTCCTTGGGTGGCAATCTGGTAAGCAAAATCAGTATCCTTGGCCTCGTCAGGATTGGCGATCAAATCGACACCAATGAAATCCCCCGCCCTTTTATAGTTATTCCTGCCTGTCAATTGTACAAAACCACGGCCATGGAAACGCGCTCCGTCGCCTGGCATGGTGTTGCCCAGCGATTTCCCGACCCTTGTGTCGGGTCCGTAAAGCTTGTTGAACCGGTCGTCACTGCCGAACTCATCAATAGGCTTCATGGTGTGCGCAGTTTCCCACTTGAAAGTGGCTAAACAATAGGCAAGTTGGCGACGCCCTGTCTTCGGATCTTTGACGCCATCAAAGCGGTCATCTTTTTCGATCTGGTCGAGTAGCCCGTTCAGCGCATCGACTAGGCTTTGACTCAATGGCCCGAAATGCGCACGGAACCCGTTGAAGAACTTCTCACGATCAAATTTAAACATGATTGCAGCCCTCTCTTGACAATTGAAACAAGTGATATCAGCCCGTTGCAGAAGTAGCTTTAAAGCGATGGTGCTTAGTTTGGGATGGACCTGCAATATCTGCGGTAGAATGTTTGTCCACCATCTGACAGATATTAAGGTGCGACTATCCAGCATTTGAAAGGTTCCGTTGCGTTAGCAAGGATGGGGCGATTTCGGTAAACTATGCCGCCCAAAAATCTCCTCCCGAATTGCCCGCATGATCGACTTTAAAGGACACCGCTTCGTAAAAGAAATCATCCTAACCTGTGTCAGATGGTATC
>CAIWDB010000050.1 GCA_903911305.1 uncultured Methylococcaceae bacterium
ATGGTCCCGGCGGCTGGTGGATACTCGACGAACCCGAGTTACACATAGGCGGCGACATTCTGGTTCCCGACTTGGCAGGCTGGCGACGGGAGCGGATGCCGCGCTTGCCCGACACCGCTTGGTTTGAAACCGTGCCGGATTGGGTTTGTGAAGTCTTGTCGCCCTCCACTGCCCGCGACGACCGGGCGGAGAAAATGCCGCTGTATGCCGCGATGGGGGTGAAACATGCTTGGCTGGTCGATCCCACGCTACGAACCTTGGAAGCTTATGAAAACCAGCAAGGCCGTTGGTTGTTATTAAAGACTTTAGCCGATGATGCGAAAGTGGCTTTAGCGCCGTTTGATGCGGTGGAATGGGGGTTGGAAGTGTTGTGGGCGGATTGATGGCTTGATGCATACCCAATTTATGGAAAATGATCGCGAATCGCGAATACCGTCAGACGTGGGCATTGGAAACTAGCAAAATTCGCGAAGGCTTCCGCCACGTCTGTCAAGCGTTCCGCCATCAGCAGTTCTCATTATGGCTTAAAGTGCTATGGCTTATCCGCCACCAATGGCAAACGGCGTATCCGCAGGAATGCCCTGATCCAACAGAAACCGCATCAAGCTGCTTCCAACGGCAGAATTTCATCAGCCACGCTTAAAGCGGCAAATTCTAGGGCTTCCCGAATGTCTTCATCCTCAAGTTCGGGATATTCCGCTTTCAACTCGGCCCGGTCAGGGTACAAGGCAACGGACTCGACGACTCTGCGCACGGTAAGTCGCATCCCACGAATACAGGGTTGCCCATTGACAATTTCCGGGTCGGTGGTGATTCGTTTGAATTTTTGGTTCATGGTTAATCCTTTCGGTGGGTTGTGTGATGGTTTCATCTAATGATGCGCTGTGTACCTCAGCGTATCCTTTTTTTGCTTTTGGATCGTAAGCTGCCCAACGTGGATGTTGGGGACTAGAGAAAAAACGCGGAGTCGGCTTCGTCGGCTCAAAAAACACAAAGGGAAAAAGAAAAAGAACAAAGGGTTAGTAGTCATGGGCGAGACGGAAGCCATTGCTATTGTCGCGGAAGTCAGGGCGGGTTGGGTAGCGGAAGGCACAACGTGCGACCCTAGCATCCCAGAAGTCCCACGACCCGCCGCGCAACACCCGTCTGCTGGCATTATTTGTACACAGTCTTTCACTGCCATCATAGCCTTCCTCCGTGTAGGCCGAACACGTCCATTCATACACATTGCCGCTCATATCATACAACCCGAAACCATTGGCCTGTTTGCCACCGACCGGATGGGTGCGATTGCCCGAATTTTTGTCATACCAAGCCACCATATCAACATTATCCGAGCCGCAATATTCATGGCTACCCCCGGCCCGGCAGGCATATTCCCATTCCGCATCGGTCGGCAAGCGGTAACGCCCTCCGGTGAGCCGATTGATTCGGGCGATATAGTCTTGTATGTCGTCATAGCTGACTTGTTCCACGGGGCAATCATCCCCGCAACCAGAAAATTTCGACGGGTTGCTGCCCATCACCGCTTGCCACTGGCCTTGAGTCACTTCGTATTTGCCGATGGCGAAACCCGCCACCGTCACCCTATGCACCGGCTTCTCATTTTTGCCACCGTTGATTGAACCCATCATGAACTCCCCGCCCGGTAGCCTGATCATCTCCACGCATGAATCGCAAGTCTTAGGCTGCGGCGGGGCGGGATTGGCTACCGGAGGGGCGGGTTTGGCCTCCTCCTCTCCGGGGCAGACGCCAAAATAGGCCCGCTTGCCATCGGGGCAAATCCGCTCCGCCGACAAGCTGTTTTGTTCCTGCGCCGTAGCCGGTTGCGCGGTCCAAAGCAATAAACCGGCGAGAACGCAGACGCAATAGCGAATGATGGAAGCGGATGACATGGCGATGTCCTTGTAGAATTAATGTTTATTATCAATTATTGATGGTTCCCACGCCAGAGTATCATTGCCATTAAATTAGGCCGTCATACCGGCAGGGATTGCCGGTATCCAGAACACAGGGAGGTGAATCTAGTCTGCCCTCCATGGCAACTGGGTTCCGGCAATCCCTGCCGGAACGACGAGATTTTTCTTAACTTAATGGCAGTGACGCTAAAGCATGGGAACAATCAAATCAGGTCATTGTTTGTAATCGGCATAAATACCGCCCCACTAAACCCCCAAATACCTCGCGCCCACCTCGCAAGCGGCTGAGATGCCGTATTCGGGGCGTTCCCGCGCAAACTTGAAACCTTGCTCGATGGCATCCAAGCGTTCTGCGGCAGTGCCATGGTGGCTGGCGCTGGTGTAGGCGCTGTCGCCCAATGTTTCCCAAGTCTGGCCCAAGGCCCGCAGTTCCGCTGCGGAATAACGAAAATCGGCGGAACGCAAGCCCATATAATAACCGGAGAGGAAATCCGCATGAAGCTCAACTTTCTTGGCATTGGTTTGGCCCGTGGACAGGCGTGGGTAGTAATCGCTAAAATACTGGACGATATGGGCAAACTCATGGGCGCAAATCCCCATGACAAACCAGTCGCCATAATCCGCCTGCATCCCGATCTTCAGCATCCGCCGGCCAAACAACACCGAGCCTTGGCTATGGGTAAACCGGCTTTCGGGCAGCGCCACGGCATTGGGCTGGGCATCGTCATAAAAGCCAAACCCCGGACGCACCCGGAACCGGCCCGCCAAGTCAGCCAGCATCGTCCCCAAGTCCCGGTCAAAGCGGCTGTCCCCGGTGGTTTGGACGACCTCGCCCGC
>CAIWDB010000051.1 GCA_903911305.1 uncultured Methylococcaceae bacterium
CCGTATTATTGGATTGTGTGCTTTGTCAACCGATAATGGTTTGAAAATAGTTGCCGGTAAGCGGTTTTTAAGCTTGCAAGGTAATGATTTGAAAGTATATGAGGCTGGGCGCGGCAAACGCGGCCATCCATTGCCTAGGGGTTTCCAGCGGGTGGATGGGTTGGAGTGTGTTTGATATTCTATCGGTATCAGGATTGGTAGAATGTCACATACCAAGAAAGCCAATTAGGGCGCGGGCAAAGTCGCCATAAACCCCCACTCTATCGCCAAATTCGGCAATACGGACACGTCGGTGCTGCCTTCGGTTTCCTCTTCGAGACGAAAAAAAGTGGTTCTGGTCATATTATCGTAAGGCTCGGTGACAAAAAATCCGAGATTCCAATGCACGGTGCAGCCAAGGAATTGAAAAAAGGATTGGTTGAAGCTGTGAAAAAACAACTTGGTTTGAAGTGAGGTGAGATTATGCTGATTTATCCTGTTACGCTCGAACCAGCAGAGGAAGGCGGTTTCGTGGTTACTTTTCCCGATGTACCCGAAGCGATAACCCAAGGGGATGATGAAACCGAAGCCTTAACGATGGCGCAAGATGCTTTAATAACAATGTTTGATGCTTATATGCATGACCGGCAAGCGATACCAGAAGCCTCCCCTGTTCATGGGCAAGCTTGCGTAGTATTTCCGGTAATACTTGCAGGAAAAATCGCGCTATATAACTCCATGCTGGCTGTGAACATGTACACCGATGATTTGGCTCGGCGTTTGAATATCTCTCCTGCAATGGCTGAAAGATTAGTATCTCTACGCTACAAAAGTCGGATTGAACAGATCGAAAACGCTTTAGCTATTTTCGGTAAGCGTCTGGTGGTGGATGTGCGTGAGGCGGCTTAATGCCTTAAGCGTCAATCTTTCGCAATTAAATCCAATGTTTTGCGCCCGATAGAAAAGAATGAAGGGCGACGAAAAGATGATGATCGACCCAGACAGCCAGGATAATTGGGAATGTAGCCCGTATGTAGCGAAGCGGAATGCGGGGTTCCGGCCACGACCATCCCGGATTGCGCCGCAGAGCGGCTCCATCCGGGCTGTCATAGAGAAGTCAACCCCCTCCAAATGCCTCATTCCCAAGTCTGTATTCCGCATGAAATCCTCCTTTGTTAAAACCTCAAAGGCCATGTGTTCATGCGGCGTTCATTTCAAAGCGAATCCTTGCGTCTTTCCGGGACAGGGCCGACGGGGTAAGCCCGTGCTGTCATATGGGGTGTCCGCTTGCGCGGCATCGGTTCAGCTTCATTGGGCATTTCATCCGCCGGGTATCCGCTGGCGCGCCTCAAAGACTACACGAAGGCTTCAATGAGAGCCATGGCCCGGAAAGAAGGTCGCGCCATCGGAATTCCGCGTGATTCTAGACTGTCGGCTTTCTCTTTAAATCATTCTGCCTGCCCCCCGTCATTCCAGTGTGCCGCCACCGCCAATCATGCCCGTTGCCGGTTTGCGCCTCAAGCCCCGACCGACAACAAACGGCTTGCGTCAAACTTGTCACCCCGGGCGACATGCCACAGGCCGAGGGCCAGCTTGCGCACAAAGGCAATCACCGCTTTCAGCTTGGCCTTCGGGTCCTTCTTGCCCTCGTACCACCGGGCGACCACGGGGTCCCTCCGAATCAGGCGCAAGGCCGCAAAATACAGGTATTTCCTCGCCATCGAGCTGCCGCGCTTGGTCAGCTTGAGCTGGCCCTTGTGCTTCCCGCTGCTCTTCTCCTTGAGGTTCAGCCCCAATGCCTTCTGGAACGCCCGGGGGTTGGCGAAATGGCGCGGGTCCAAATGAAGGCTGAGCAGGACCGCCGTGGTCAGGCAGCCGACCGTCCGCGCCATCTCGGCCAACTTCCCGTCCGCCGCGACCATGGACTCCAACGCCCGCCGCGCCCCCCTCATGTGCAGGCGGCTGTGTTCAAGTTCGCAGGCCAAGGCCGCCAGGTAACGCCTCTCCGCCCCGGTGCAAGGCTCGCCCAGCGTTGCCCCGGCGCTGGCAATGACCGCCAGGATTTTCCCCTCCTCCAGAAAATGCCCGCCGGTGCGCCGCATTTCGCCCGCCGCCCCGTCGCCGTCGGCGGCGACCTCGGCGGGCGAGCCGTGGGCTTTCAGCAACTGCTCCAGCGCCACGGAGTCCAGCGGCAGCAGTTGCAGCACTTCCGGCCAATGGCGGCTCAGGCCAGCCTCGAGCCGGTTCTGGCAGCGCTCGTACTGGCTTTGGTGCATTTCGTACTCGCGCCGCAACGCATTCATCTCCCTCTCCCTGTCGCCGAGTTCCGGCCAAGGCTTGGTCAGCCCCTCCAAGTGCAGCTTGGCGACCAGGAAGGCCGACTTGGGGTCGTGCAGGCTGGGCACGCCGTCGAAGACTTCCTGCGCGTCGTGCACCCGCTTGGCGCTGGCCAGGTGGACGGCAAACCCCGCCTGGCGGCACAGGTGGCGCAGCGAGTCGCCATAGGTGCCGCTCGACTCCATGACCACGTCGACCGCCGTGCCGAAGCGGCTCAACTCGCCGATCAACGCGACGCTCTCGCCCAGATGGCCCCAGCGCAGCAGGACGCTTTCGGTTTGCCCTTGGTTCGCCAGCAACGCATATTGCGTCTCCTTGGCGACATCGACGGCGAACACGAGCGATTGCCCTGCCCACTTCCCCCTCAGTTGATCCCAGTCGATCTCGTTGACTTTCTTGGAACGGTATGTATGCTTGCTCATGGCGGGAACACCTTCTTCGGCTAGAGTTTGAAGTCTTCGGAAAAGGCTCTATTTTGAGGGTTCCCGCCTCTATCTGTCAGCCGGGACTATAGCTGACTAC
>CAIWDB010000052.1 GCA_903911305.1 uncultured Methylococcaceae bacterium
CCAGTTGTGGCAAGTGTTTAGGGCGTTGATATCGGGCGCGCTGGCCGAATTGAAAACCCTGCTGGGGGATGCGGCCACGCTGGTCATGGAGACGATTGAGGCGCACGTGCAAGGCTTCTTTGTGCAAGCCCTGCAACTTGACCCCCGGACTTTGCGGCTGGAGGCCACGTAGTTCATAGGTTTGCATGGAATTTACTGGGGCAAATGAACCCCGAAACTTTAGTAAGCATTTTACCAAGGTATTGGGTGAAGCAAGTGTGTGAGATCAGATGAACCTACCCAAAAGGGGGCGGCCACCGATGATTCAACGCATGAACGAACGGCTACTGTAAATTTTCGCGACTGAGTCCGCCCCTAAAACAAACAGAAAACTAATTTACTTGATCGAGGGATTTTATTCATGCCTCAAAACCTGAAACGATTTGAGCAATGGGCAATTTGGTTGTTTGGATTGATAATTATACTAATGCCTATATTAGGAATAGGTTCTAGTATTAATAAAGAAGTTCAAACCTCCGCTGAAATAGCTAACGAACTAAATTATCTGCTCACCTATGTCGGCCCAAATCATGCTGATTTTAAAACGTTAAAAGCCAATAAAATCGCCGAAATAATTAAATTTGTCAGTAATCAAAAGGAAAAAGGGGTTCTATATTACCCAGAAGACATTGATGGAATTACCTCCAGTTATTATGAAGTGGATGTTTTCCGAAGTCTGGATCAGATATTACAGTTAACGGACAACCCCGAAATTCCTTCAGTTTTTACCGCACCCTCCACCATTCGTTTGTCCCGTTGGAAAACCATTGAAACGAATGACCTTCAGAGACCTAAACTATGGGAACAGTTGCCTAATCTTAATGAACCAATTTCTTTTTCTGGTATTGAGACCGTGGTTAACACACCCGATGAAAATACCGGTGCCTACTACGAATATGACCTGTTCCGTAGCGTGATTCTAACGAAGTACAATGGAAGGAATATGCTGATTAGCCTGTCCAAGCAAGTGGATACTTCCAATGTTGGAAGAAAGGGGCTAATCATAGGCCAAGATGACCAATGGGATTATTTTTACTCTGATCAAGTCGGGTTAAATCGTGCAGGATTATCTTGGGTTGATTCATACATTTATAATTCCAAGTCTGTCGCGTTTTACTTGGAAAGCGCCTCTTCTGGGTCGATGGTTAGAATCGGTGTGTTTAAATGGCTGCGTGCGGGATGGTATAACATCAATTTTGTGGAAAGGTCGCATATCTACGATGGTTTAGACCGGTTTACCAGAGTATTGAAGCAGATCGCTGAACATCCGAGCATCGCACACAACACCAAGTGGGTGGATACCTTGCATGAAATTCAACACCTGCCAAAAAACCGATTACAACCGATCATCCAAGACTATCTTCACACTATTCAGAAACAAGCACATAAAGATCACACGCTTTCATCCAATGAAATAAAAGCCATTTCAACAGACAACCTTTATATGAACAGCTTGGATCGTGACGAGATGCAAGCAATCTTGACGGTTGAGTTCTTAAAACAACTGATGGGCAAACAATCTTCGATAAAATTTAAAGCCGATGAAATGGCGCATTAACAACATTTTGTTGCGGCAATTTCGCGCGAATAGGCTATTGTTGATACAATTGCGCACATAGCTTTTTCGGCTCGAAGTCGCTGCGATAGTTCAAAGATGACTTGCCTCATCCTGTACCTCACGACGAGCCACAACCCTGAAAATCCCCCATCACACTATATTTAACAATCGTCACTAGGTGAAATATGAGCAAAATCGTAGAAGTCAAAGCGCGTGAAGTACTTGATTCCCGTGGCAACCCCACCGTGGAGGCCGATGTCATCCTTGAATCGGGTGTAGTTGGCTCTGCCATGGTACCCTCTGGCGCATCAACGGGTGTGCGTGAGGCAATCGAATTGCGCGACGGCGATAAAGCCCGTTACTTGGGCAAGGGCGTATTGAAAGCCGTTGAAAACGTCAAAACCGAAATCCGCAGCGCCGTATTGGGGCGTGATGCCAACGACCAAGAAGGCTTGGACACTCGCCTGATTGAATTGGACGGCACCCACAACAAAGCCCGCCTCGGAGCCAATGCCTTGCTGGCCGTATCGCTTGCCAACGCTCATGCGGCAGCCAAAGCCAATGCCAAGCCTTTGTATCAATATCTGAACAAATCCGGTCAGTTCATCCTGCCCGTGCCGATGATGAACATCATCAACGGTGGCGCACATGCTGACAACAGCGTGGATTTGCAAGAATTCATGATCTTGCCAGTTGGCGCTCCGACCTTCCGCGAAGCTTTGCGCTATGGCACGGAAGTGTTCCATAGCTTGAAGAAAGTGCTAAGCGGAAAAGGGCTTGCCACCACGGTTGGCGACGAAGGTGGATTCGCACCGAACTTGTCTTCCAACGAAGAAGCCCTCAGTGTCATCTTGGAAGCCATTGAGAAAGCGGGTTATAAAGCCGGTAAAGACATTTACTTAGGCTTGGACGTGGCCAGTTCCGAATTCTATAAGGATGGTGCTTATGTGTTGGAATCGGAAAAGGGCAAATCTTTCACGTCTGAGCAGTTTGCCGATTTCTTCGCCGGGTGGGTTGCCAAGTACCCTATCATTAGCATTGAAGACGGCATGGCTGAAGGCGATTGGGACGGCTGGAAAATCATGACCGAAAAATTGGGCGACAAAATCCAATTGGTCGGCGATGACTTGTTCGTGACCAACCCGGCTATTTTGAAGGAAGGCATCGACAAACACATTGCCAATTCCATCCTGATCAAAGTCAACCAAATCGGTACGCTGACGGAAACCTTGGCCGCCATCCAAATGGCCCAAGCCGCTGGTTACACCGCCGTTGTATCGCACCGTTCAGGCGAAACCGAAGACACCACGATTGCTGACTTGGTGGTTGCAACCGGCGCAGGCCAAATCAAAACAGGTTCACTCAGCCGTTCCGACCGCGTTGCCAAGTACAACCGCCTGTTGAAAATTGAGGAGGAACTTGGCGATAAGGCAATTTTTGCGGGTCGTAATGCGTTTAAATTGGCAATCTAATCTGTTGCCACATTCGCGTTGTGAATAAGGTCACCGCATTATTAGTCCTGCTGATCGGCCTGCTTCAATATAAGCTCTGGTTCGGCGATGGCAATGTGCTGGAATTCCAGCGCTTGAATGATCGCATCGCCGAACTGCGGCAAGAGGGGGCGCGACGCCGGGAGCGTAACGCCGCCCTTGAAGCCGAAGTCATGGACCTTAAGCAAGGTCTGGATGCAGTGGAAGAAAGGGCAAGGCATGAGTTAGGGATGATTATGGATGGTGAGGAATTCGTGCAGGTCATAGACCCTCAACACGAACCCGAGCCGTCCACTTCCCCCGCTCCCGTAAAATCCACGATTACTGATGAATTGCCGGAAGTAGCGAGAAACACCAAGAAAGAAAGACCTCAACAGAAGAAGAAGCCCAGAGAGACCGAGACATCCAAATCAAAAGAATCCAAAAATACGTCCAACAAAAAGGCAGAGGGTGAAACTTCCACCAAACAAACCTCTGCAAAAAAACCGACAACTGAAACGACCACCAAATCAACGGCTTCAGAAGCAGCTACCAAAAAGACACCACCTAGACCTAGAGTGGCAGCGCCCAAACCGGCAGAGGTTCCTAAACCCCCGCCGAAGAAACCTGACCAGCCCGCCAAAGCCTTGGAACCATTATTTTAAGCTAAGGGAACACATGAACCGAAATCACGCTTTCTGGGGAGTTGTACCCGCCGCAGGAGTGGGCAAGCGTATGGGTGCGGACATCCCCAAGCAATATTTGCCGGTATTGGGCAAGCCCGTGCTACAGCATACCTTGGAACGATTGCTCAGCGTCACAGAATTGTCGGCAGTCGTCGTGGCTTTGGGTAAGGAGGACGGCTTTTGGCCGGATTTGCCCTTTGCCAACCATCCCCGAATCCTCGTTGCCGATGGCGGCAAAGAAAGGGCCGACTCGGTGCTGTCTGCATTGAAGCGCTTGGAAGGACTCGCCAAAGTGGAAGACTGGGTGTTGGTCCATGATGCGGCTAGATTGTGCATCACCCACTCCGATGTGCTGAAATTAATTGAAACTTTGGACCATGACCCCATTGGCGGCATCCTCGCGCTGCCCTCCTCCGACACGCTGAAAGGCGTGACTGATGGCATCATCGTCGATACTGTGGACCGCAACCATGTCTGGCGGGCTTTAACCCCGCAAATGTTTCGCTATGGCGCACTCAAACAAGCACTGACGACCGCCGCCGAATTGGGTTTGATTGTCACCGACGAAGCGAGTGCATTGGAACTGAAAGGCCAAACTCCCCGCATCGTCGAGGGACGGCCCGATAATATCAAAATCACCCGGCCCGAGGATTTGCCTTTGGCCACATTTTACCTGGAGCAACAATGCTGCGAATAGGCCAAGGCTATGACGCCCACAAATTCATGGAAGGCGACCACATCGTCATTGGTGGCGTGAACATTCCTTTTAGCAAAGGCATGGCCGCCCACTCGGATGGCGACGTGGCGCTACACGCACTTTGCGATGCGCTACTCGGCGCGGCGGCACTAGGCGACATAGGCAAACACTTCCCCGATACGGACAAGGCTTTCAAAGGCATTGACAGCCGCATATTATTACGCGATGTCGTTGCCAAACTGAGAAGCCTTGGGTTTAAATTTATCAATGTCGATATCACCATCATCGCCCAAGAACCGAAAATGGCCCCCCATATTCCAAAGATGAGGGAATATATCTCCGCTGATTTGGGGATAGCCTTGGATTGCGTCAATGTCAAAGCCACCACCACCGAGAAAATGGGTTTCGAGGGGCGCGGCGAGGGGATTTCCAGCATGGCGGTGGTGTTGGTCGAAAAAGTTAACCTATAAAAAAACAAATATTTATTATGCCTAGAAAGATAGCGTTGCAACGTAGTGATTGTTTTTTTTAGTTATGCGACGGTTAAGCTCTAAACGACGAGCGTACCAGATACGAAAGAATCGACGGATCACTCGCCGGAAATATAAAATTAGGCGTCGAATACAGGCGACAAAAATACGATTCGTTAAATGGAGACGCATTGAGGCTCCTGTTATTTTTAGCTTGAAAGATGAAAATCATCGAACGAAATTTTTATCCTTCTCTGAATCTATCAGGATTACAATAATTAAAGATCGGCATTCCGTGTGCTTGGATTTCACCGAGATTGAAAAGCTGGATGCTGCCCCTACACTCTTGTTTGTAGCTGAATTGCGGCGTGCTTTGAAGCTCTCCCCCGGAGTCAAGGTACGGTGCATTCCACCACGGAAAAGAAAAATTGCACAAGTATTCCATAAAATTGAAGTATTCAAGATTCTTAGACACAATAAAAATTACTTGTGCGTAGGTGATCCAGACGTAATCCATTGGCGATTTGCAATGGGATATAAGGTCGAAGGGGAAAAATTTGAGGACATTCTTGGTTCCTATGATGGGCGAATAGCCGACAAACTAACAAGTAATCTTTATGTTGGGATAACAGAAGCCATGAAGAATGCCCACAATCATGCTCATATCTTGCCAAGGCAAGATGGACTAAATATAGAAAATGATGTAAA
>CAIWDB010000053.1 GCA_903911305.1 uncultured Methylococcaceae bacterium
CGTATCCGCAACGAAAAAATGATCTGACACTTTTGCTGGTGTGGGCAACAGAAACCGACAAAACCTACTAAACCTACAAACCCGCCTCGCCAAGTCGCGTGTAGAGAGGGATGCACAGTCGGTTTTATCGGTTTTCAACGGGTCAATAACTGCCGGGCGGGATGTGATTGTGGGTGATAAAATCAGCCATCGTCTTATCCACAAACCCCCAAAAGCCGATTGAAGGAAAATATGGACAATCCAAGCTCTGCCCGAACTCTGATGAGGAGGCTACGAAGTTGGTTCGCCCCGGCAAAACCCACCCAGCCGCCGGAATCAACGGGCGACCAAGCCTCCCCGGAGACCGCAACCGCCACCCCAAGCGGTCAACGCTTTGATGGGGCGGTATCATCACAGCGCGATTTCGTTGCTGGAAACTCCATCCGCATCGTCAATCATTACCATGCGGCTAGCGGCCAAACCCACAGCAAGGAAGACATCGCCCGGCAAGTGGCCGGGTATCTGCGCTGGCTTGTAGGGAAGACGGAAAGCATTGAACTGCGTGGGATTGCCTCGAAAGAGGTGGGTTCTCAAGTCGTGCGCCTGCCCTTGGATAAGGCTTATGTGCCGTTGCGGGCACGAGCCATGCCGTGCAGGAATGACGGGCTGGATCACAACAACCGGCTTCGCGGCGGGCGCGATCTTGGCGAGGGCTTGGAAGCCGACCGGGAGGAACGCGACATCGCCCTGAACGAAGCCCTAGGTCTAGGCTACCGCCTTGCCATCATCGGTGGACCCGGGTCGGGCAAGACCACCGTATTACTGCATATCGCCTGGGCCTTGGCAGCCTCACTGCTCAGCCAAACTGCCGAACCCGCCCGTTCGCGCTTGGGACTGGAGATGCAACCCGGTCAACTGCCTTTGCCCATCTTCGTGCCGCTGGCTGCCTACGCCAAGTATCTCCGTGACTTGCCCAGCCATGCTGAAGCCGAGGCACAGACCTTAAGCCATTACCTCTCCCACTATCACATCCGCAAGCAAGCCGGTTTCAAGCTGCCCAAGGATTTTTTCACGCAAATCCTGGTGGATGGGCACGATGTGTTATTGCTGCTGGACGGGCTGGACGAAGTGGCGAACGACGAAGAGCGGGCGATGGTGCGGCAAGAGGTGGAAAACCTAGTCAGTGGCCGGCCCGGTCTGCGCGTTATCGTTACCTGCCGCACCATTGCCTACCGCGAACAAGGCACGGCCTTGGGGGCGGATTTCCGTGAAATCGCCGTGCAGCCCTTGGATTGGGAACGCCATATCCAACCCATGATCCGCCTGCATTTACCCCACGGATCAGCTTAGAAGCGCAGATCGCGCCGATGACCTACTGCAAGGCATCCAGCGGCTGGAAACGGAGCGCAAGGCCAGGCTGGGTGAGAAAGCCCCCGCCTTGGTGGACAGCCCGCTGATGGTGCGATTGTTGCTGATCGTCCACTTCAACGACCACACCCTGCCCAACCAGCGGGCCGAATTGTTTGAGCGAGCCATCAATGCCTTGCTGCAAGTGGATTACCTGCCCGATGTGGAAGTCATCAACCAACTCAAGGCCCATTCCGGACCGTTCCGGGAAATGGCCATGCATCTGGCCTTTCACATGCACAGCCAAGGCCAAGACCAAGGCCGTGAGATTGGCGAGCGGGCGCTCATCCGGTTGCTGGACGCAGAACCCAAGTTCCAATCGCACCGGGCGGCGTTTGTGGCCCAGGCCCGCCAGCGGGGCAGTCTGTTGGAAGAGTTGGACGGCCAATGCCGCTTCATCCATCTCGCTTTCCAAGAATTCCTCGTAGCCGAATATATCTGGGGCGTTATTGGCACTGACGGCTGTCAAGCCATGGTGGACACGCTGAACAACCGGCTCGATGACCCTTGGTGGCGCGAACCCATCTTGCTATTGGCCGGTTACTTGGGGGCGAAGCACAGCAAATGGGCCGAACTGTTCATTCAGGGATTGGGCAAAGCCGGGGAGGATGCCAACCAACGCTTCGCCGCCGTGGAACTGGCCGGCATGGCGGCGCTGGAATGGCGGGAAAGTGGCGATGCACTCAAAGCCGAATGCGCCAAGCGCATTGTCGAATTGCTGGGCGACAAGGATGGACTGAGCAATTCCAAACCCGTCATCCGCGCCCGTGCGGGCGACCGGCTGGCAGCACTCGGCGACCCACGATTTGACCCGCAACGGGTTTATCTGCCGAATGATGAGTGGCTTGGTTTTGTGCATATTCCGGCTGATCCCGATTTCATCATTGGAACCCTTCCAGAAGATTTTGACCGGGTGATGGAGACGGTCGGTGCTTCAAAAGACGGCAAAGAGTTTCTTAAAGCCGAGATCAACGACCAGCCCACGCCGACGCGGGAGTTCTATATTGCCCGCTATCCCGTCACCATTGCCCAGTTTCGCGCCTTTGTCGAGGCGACAGGTTTCAAGCTTGGGCGTGAAGATGCCCTGCACGACCCGGATAGCCGCCCGGTGCGATGGGTCAGTTGGCGTGAGGCATTGACTTATTGCGACTGGTTGAATGATGCCCTGATAAAATCCCCCCTAGCCCCCCTTTTGCAAAGGGGGGAATCGACAGCCAGTAGGGCGGCAACCCCTTGCCGCCAACCGGATGCTCCGATTCATAGTCGGCATGGGGATGCCGACCTACCGGTTTGTGGGCTTCTTCCCTTGATTCAATCGGGCAACTGGCGCATTACCTTGCCAAGTGAACTGGAATGGGAAAAGGCAGCGAGGGGCAGGTTGGTCGGTGCAGTCCTCCCTTGGGGCGACAAATCTGACATCAACAAAGCGAATTATGGTTATGATATCGGAGACACATCTTCCGTTGGTTGTTTCCCACCCAATGACTATGGACTTTATGATATGGTTGGCAATGTTTGGGAATGGACGCGTAGCCTATGGGGTTCGGATGCGCAGAAACCGGACTTCGGCTATCCTTATGATCTGAACGACCAGAAACGCGAGGATTTAAAGGTGGGGAACGATATTTACCGGGTCGTGCGGGGCGGTTCTTGGCACTACTCTCAAGTTAACGCCCGTTGCGCCGTCCGCTACTGGTATCAACCCGACGACCGCGACGACAACCTCGGCTTCCGTGTGTTTGTGGTGTATTCCGCCCCTGTTGTTTAGCTCTGCCCTCTGAGGCTCTGAACTCTGTGCCTCTGATGGCTCTGCCTCAGAGGGGGTGTATTCGTAGGCCGGAATAAGCCGCGCCAGCGGCGTTTCCGGCGTTCGGGCTTGATGTTGATGACAATGGTTTGGCATGTGGTCTGTGCTGTGTTGCCGGAAACGGTCGTTGCACGACCTTATTCCGGCCTACGGGTTACACAACGACGTAGGCCGGAATAAGCCGCGCCAGCGGCGTTTCCGGCTCCGGGCTTGATGTTGCCAACAATGGTTGGGCATGTGGTCGGTGCCGTTTTGCCGGAAAACGGTCGCGGGGCGACCTTATTCCGGCCTACTTCTGCTGTATGTCAACAGTGCAAAAGTGCTGGATCGCCGTTCAACCAAGGCCGCATTTCCACAAAACAGTCTGGGAACGATACAATGACTGGAACTGTTTAGGGCAGATAAAATAGATGCATGACCAAAACTTCAAAAATCTGATTCTCGACTACCCTTACCAAGCGTTGGCATTCTTTGCCGACGAAGAAGCCAGCGATTTGGAAAAGGCGCGTATCGTACCGATCAGACAAGAGCAACTCAAGGAGCGACTGGGCGAACGGTTTCGGGAATTGGATACCCCCTTAATGGTTGAATGGCCTAACGGCGAACGCGAGGTGATATTGTTTGTGCTAGAGGAAGAAAGTGAGAACCGCCGCTTTTCCATCCACCGCTTGGCGCACTATTGTTTAGACTTGGCCGAACTGATGGGAACCGAACGGGTCGTACCCGTGGTCATCTTTTTGCAAAGCGGCCCACGCAAAAAGAGTCTTAGTTTGGGCGGTGACCGGCATGTTTATCTGAAATTCGAGTATCTTAGCTGCGACCTGAAAGCCTTGTCAGCGGAAGACTACCGCAGCAGCGACAATATCGTCGCCCGCCTCAATCTGCCTAACATGGACTACCCGGCCAGCGAGCGTTTGCCGGTATACGCCGCCGCTCAAACCGGATTGGCACAACTGGAAAACGATCCAGAACGACAGTTAAAATATGTCGATTTCATTGACTATTACGCAGATCTCAGCGAAGAAGAGATTTCCACTTACCAACAAAAGTACCTTAATGAAGGAGAAGAAATCATGGGCTTGGCTCAAATCTTAAGACAGGAGGGACGACAGGAAGGCCGACGTGAAGGACGACAAGAAGGACGGCAAGAAGGACGGCAAGAAGGACGGCAAGAAGGGGAAGCAGCCATGTTAATACGCTTGCTGGAAAAACGTTTTGGTACGGTTTCCGAGCCGATACGGGCACGCATCAAAGCCGCAGATGCCGAAACGCTATTAGCTTGGTCAGAACGCCTGTTTAGTTGCAATGATATTGAAGCGATTTTTAAATGAAGGCATTGAAGGCAGAGCTAAGGAACAGGGGCGGAACACAACACCACCCGAAAACCGTTGTTGAGGAGGTCGGGTTGATTTCTGTTGCGGACGACAACGGGCGTTGTCTTGATTGTTTTTCCAAGAACCGCCCCGCACGACCTATCCAGACCGCCTGACCGGATACTGTTACCCAGTCGGCATAGTATATAGCCAAAAAAAAATTGTTTTTGCTCCCCTCTCCCGCTTGCGGGGAGAGCGAAGCGAGGGGGGCGAAGCCGGTCGGGGGAGAGGGCGATAAAACGGCAACCCTATGCTTTATCGAGCTTTCTGGCAATTCACCCCCTCTCCCTTAATCCCTCTCCCCGGTGGGGAGAGGGAGTTGTGTAGATACCTATGCCCTCTGAGTGAAGAGCCATCAGAGACACAGAGTTCAGAGCCTCAGAGAGCAGAGCTAAACAACAGGGGGAGAACACAACACCACCACCACACGAAAGCCGAAGTGGTGGTAGTAGTTGCGGGAGTCGGGTGGATACCTGAGGCGGACGGCACAGCGCGAGTTGACTTGATCGTCGCTCCAAGAACCGCCCCGCACGACCCGCAATATTTCATCCCCGGCCCGCAAATCCTCCCGCTTCGAGTCGTCGGGCTGATACGGATAGCCGAATTCAGTCTCAAAAAAATCCTTGCCCCAGAGGCTTCTTGTCCATTCCCAGAC
>CAIWDB010000054.1 GCA_903911305.1 uncultured Methylococcaceae bacterium
GGCATCAAGCCTTTGTGCCAAGTTGTATAATGGCCTTGCCGATGCTGGTTTAAACCAATGTCTAAAACCAATGATTTGTGAACCCAATGCATTCATTTCCTCCTTGTTTAAATGGATGATTTCACTGGCAGGGGCTAAATCTAGCCATGCTTGGGTCCATGCATCAATAAAAGTGGGACGGGCGGTGGCGAAATCATAAGGCGGATGCCAGCGGATTTGATGCGTCACTCAGGATAGACCCGCTTCACCCAGTCTTCCAATGATTCTCCATCGTTGGGTTCCTCGCGCAATGCCAATAGAAACTCGGTGAAGGAATTGGCGACAAAGGCGATGTTGTCGTAGTTGGGGATTTCGCCTTCGGCAATGTCGGCTTGGTAAGATATTTCCCAGAAAAATATCTTTCCTAAATTATAATCTTTAATTCCAATCAAGAATAAACTGCTACCGGGGTCGCTTGCAAAACATAAAACATCTTTGGGGAGCGAATCTTTATAATCAATCCAAGTACGAAGGAAATCTACTGAAGGACTTGCATTAATTCGAAACAATCCTTCAAAACTAGTTGCAGGGCCAACTCGCGCTGCCTCTGCTCCCTTACTCCAATGTAGTCTTACCCAAGCACTTTTATTTTTTGGTATATTTGCTGGATAAGGCAAACCGCCATTCCAATGAGAATAAAAACTTCTGAGTTGAGAAGGCAATTTGGTTCCAATCTTTTTTTCAAATTCGATTAATTCACTTTCGCTTAACTTATCACCAGCAGTTTCCACCTCAAAGTGACGATCCTCTAAAATAATTTGTGGCATATAGTTATCCTTTTTGATCTGTAAAATCATAAGTAGGCTACTAGCCAATTTGATCTGTCACTCTGGATAAACCCGTTTCACCCAATCCGCCAAGGATTCACCCTTATTAGGTTCCTCCCGCAAGGCTAAGAGAAACTCGGTGAAGGAATTAGCAACAAAGGCGATATTGTCGTAATTGGAGATTTCGCCTGCGTCAATGTCTGCTTCATAATCCCGATCCCAAAAAAATATTTTGCCGAGGTTAAATTCTTTTATTCCAATCAGGAAAAGACTACCGCCGGAATTTCGTGCAAAGCATAATAAATCATGTGGAATTCTATCTTTGAAATCATTCCAAGTTCGATAAAAGTCCATACCAGGCGTAGAGTTTATTTCAAATAATCCGTTTAGATCGGCTGCTGGACCACTTGTAGAAGCCTTAGCATCCTTATTCCAAAATAAACGTATCCAGACCGATTTGCTGAGAGCCATTTCCACTAGGCAAGGCAAGCCTCCATTCCAATGTAGGTAATAGCTACGCAACCGTGGCGGCAGTTGTATACCCAGTTTTCTTTCAAGACTGTTAATATCACTTTCATTAACAGTCGTTCCCGGATTGATGACTTTAATGTCTTGATTTCCGAACAATAATTCAGCGGAATTATTATTTTTCATAAACCCGTTTCGCCCAATCCTCCAATGATTCACCGTCATTGGGTTCCTCGCGCAAGGCTAATAGAAACTCGGTGAAGGAATTGGCAACAAAGGCGATGTTGTCGTAATTGGGGATTTCGCCTTCACCAATGTTGGCTTGGTAAGCACTTGACCAGAAGAATATTTTACCTAGGTTATATTCTCTTATACCTATAAGAAACAAACTACTACCTGGATTATAAGCAAAACATATGACATCATTTGGGATTGATTGCTTAAATTCTATCCAATTGCTATAAAAATCAATTGAAGGGTCAGCATTAATACGAAATAGTCCTTCAAAAATTGCCCCAGTGCCTCCTTGCACTGCATCCGTTCCTTTTTGCCAAGATAAACGTACCCATACACATTTATCTTCAGAAATATAATTCGGATAAGGTAGTCCGCCATTCCAGTGCGAATAAAAACTTCTAAGTTGTGATGGCAATTTGGTTCCAATCTTTTTTTCAAATTCGATCAATTCACATTCACTGACCGGTGAACCGGCAGCATCAATATCAAATACCTGATTTTCGAGTTTAAATTGAGGCATATTATTCACCTAAAACTGAGAGTTTTGTCTTAAATTATCTTTACCAGATACTAAACTTTCCCCACCTATATGAGCGGCACCTGATTTTGCTTTGGCATGGACATCTCTGCGAACAAGCTGCATTGTTGCCCCATCCTCGCTATGATGCCACGTATAGCCTTCAGGGGCATTTTTCTTTGCGCTACCTGGCCAACTTGAATCACCAAGCTTGTCCTGCATTGCTTTCTTCGCCGTTACAAAATCTTTATCATTCCCCATCATCTCTATTTCCACCTTCCCATCCCCTTTAGGATAGATTGAAGGCGGATTGCTGGTGGTGAAGTCGGGATAGCCTTCCTTATAATCCAAAGACACGGATTTGTCATCTGAAGTCCAACGTGAATTTCCCTTTTCACCCTTCCAAGTTCCTTTTGTCGGCAAATGTGTGCCAAATCGGTTGGAGACCTTGGGGCAACTTTGACATTTCATGGATTCGGCATACCGCTTGCCCGCTTCCATGGCCCGTCTTGCCCGCTCGGCGGCGGCAGCCATTTTGCGCTGGGCGATGCGAATCACGGCGCTTTTGTAATGGTCTATGGTCTTTGCCAAGGCGGCGGCTTTGCGTTCAATCGCGGCGACGGTCTTACTGGCACGGGCCAGTTTGATCGGCTTGGCGATGGTATCACCCAAGTAGGGGACGAAACTGACCCCGGACAGAAACGCGCCCACCCAGTCCCCTTCGGCTATGCTCATCCCCATTGATAGCGCATCCGAAGCGGGTGTGGGATCGACAATGCCGGTCAGATCGGCGGCGGTTTTGGTCGCCTCCCATGCTTTGCTTTTGGTCAGGTCAGCCAGTTCGGTTTCGGCCCGCTGCAATTGTTTAGCCGTGTCGCCCTCAATGCGTTGCAGATATTCGCCCATCGGTCAATTCCCGTCGTCCGGCCCTATCCATGCTTTGTAATCATAGAAGGTGGGCGCTGCCGCCCTTTCCCAAGCGGCATTCAAGGCCGGGGTGTCGGCGAACAAGGCTTGCCAACGTTGATGCGGTGTTTTGCCGGTATCCGCCAATATAGCCTTAAAAGTGGGTTCTTCATCAAAATTTGGAGAAATCTCATGCATGACGCTAACAAAGCTGATGATGTCTTCGTCGCTGGTCAGTCCATGTTTGCGCGCCCGTGCGACCGCCACTTCGATCTGATTCCAAGCCAGATGGGGTGGAATGCCGCGTAGCTCGTCGGGCATGGTTTGGGCAATATGCCGCAAGACCAGTTCGATGAAGCGTACCGGGTCGTCTTGCAAGTAGTTGTCGGCTTGATTGTCGCGTATTTCTACCATCATTTTTACTCCCGTGTTTGTTGGTGGAAAAACATCGTTCGTAGTCCCGGCTTTAGCCGGTCTTCTGTGGTCTATTCCGCCTAAAGGCGGTGCTACAAACGTATCGAGTTGGCTTTAAAATCTCAAAATGAGAATCGCTGGCTCCATTTTCACATCCTTGCGTAACATCAGTTATTAATTTCAAAGCGAATATGGCTTTCTTGATCTTCCGCTTCGGCGAAGAACACTTCAACCGGGCCGAATATGTCTGTCAATTGCTGGACATCCGAGGTGCGGAGAAACCAGCGCAACACACGCGGATCATAAAATCGGAAAAATTGAGGCTGTTTGTTTTTGTCATACACCATAGTGTGCCTGCGCAAATGTTGCAACATCTCGGGCTGATTAATCCGGCTCAGGGCAAAGATACCCCAGTGATTCCCCAAACAATTGCTTAATACCCAATTGGCAAACGGCGTGTCTTGTTCCAAACGAACCAGATAAGGGGCGCATTCAGCCATGTCAGGCTCCAACTCACCACGGAATAGGCAGGAGAATTCAGGTCGCTCGCCATCGTATAAATGGTCTATCAAGGCGGGATTGGATGCGCCATCGAGTATGGCATAGGCATTCAGTCTGGAGTCGGTGAACAAATGCCGGGGAAAGTCTGGATGCGGGATAGTCTGTTGTAGAACCAAGGATGGGGTTGGCATGTTGGACAACCTGTTGATTTGTATACGTTGTTTAAAGATGAGCATTGTAGGTCGGCAATGGGTTGCCGACCTGTTTTGTCAAAGCAAGCTTCGACGCTCCTAAACTCAAAAATACCCTTCTTTCTTCTTTTCTTCCATCGAACCGGCTTGGTCATGGTCGATCAAGCGGCCTTGGCGTTCCGAGGTTTTGGTCAATAACATCTCTTGGATGATTTCGGGCAAGGTCGTCGCATCGGATTCCACCGCGCCAGTGAGTGGATAACAGCCTAGGGTGCGAAAGCGGACTTTGATCATTTGCGGGGTTTCGCCCGGGTTGAGCGGCATCCGGTCATCATCAACCATTAATAACATGCCATCCCGTTCGACCACTGGACGCTCTTTGGCGAAGTATAAAGGCACAATCGGGATGTTTTCCAAATAGATGTATTGCCATATGTCGAGTTCGGTCCAATTGGATAATGGAAATACGCGGATGCTCTCGCCCTGATTGATCTTGCCGTTGAATACATTCCACAGTTCGGGCCGTTGGTTCTTCGGGTCCCATCGGTGGTTTTGGTCGCGGAATGAATAAACTCGCTCCTTGGCACGGGACTTTTCCTCGTCGCGCCTCGCACCGCCAAACGCGGCATCGAAGCGATATTTGTCCAAGGCTTGTTTGAGCGCTTCAGTCTTCATCACGTCGGTGTGCTTTTTGCTGCCGTGGGTGAACGGCCCAATCCCTGCTTTGACACCGTCTTGGTTGGTGTAGACTAAAAGTTCAAGGCCCAATTGGCGGGTATGGCGGTCGCGGAATTCGATCATTTCCCGGAACTTCCATGTGGTGTCCACATGCATCAGCGGAAACGGCGGTTTGCCGGGGTAAAACGCCTTCATCGCCAAATGCAGCATCACCGCCGAA
>CAIWDB010000055.1 GCA_903911305.1 uncultured Methylococcaceae bacterium
ACGGCAAAGGTTTGTTCCGGGTCCAGGCCCATCTTCACGGCCATGGGCATCAGCTCGGCCATGGCGGCGCAGTGGACGTCGAACAGGACTTGGTTGATCAGCTTCATCAGCTGGCCGTTGCCTGACTTTCCGGCGTGGATGATCTTGTTCCCCATCGCCTCCAGGGCGGGGCGGACCTGCTCCAAAACCTTTTCCTCTCCTCCGACCATGATCGTCAGGGTCCCCGCCTTGGCTCGGGCCTCCATGCCGGAGATGGGGGCGTCCAGATAGAAGACCCCCTTTTTCTCCAGTCCGTCGGCGATCTTCCGGGTGGTGAGCGGGTGGATCGTGCTGCAGTCGATGATCCCCTGGCCCGCCTGAAGGATATCGGCCATCCCATCCTTGCCGAAGAGGACCTCTTCGACGTCATCCGTGTTGGGAAGGCAGAAGACCATCCAGGTGGAACCTTTGGCCAGATCTTTCGGCGACGGGAACCCCTTCGCCCCCGCGGCGGTCATCTCCGCAATGAGCTCTTTCTTGCGGGCGTAAAAATTCAGCGGGAACCCTGCCTTGCCGAGGTTGAGGGCCATCCACTTGCCCATCTGACCCAGGCCGATAAATCCAATAACCGGTTTCATCCTACCTCCAGAAAATAAAGTGCTGAGTGCCTAGTGTTGAGTGCTGAGTGGTGAGCACAAAGCGCAGGGAAAAAACACCCAGGCATTCGCATTCGTGCAAGTACTCAGGGTTTGAGGTTTAGTAAAAAAAACTAAACCCTGAGCACTAAACACTAAGCACTCTTCACCTTCAAATTTTCAGTACCCCTTTGTCCAGAACCACCTGGCCGTCGAACGCAATGACCGCGTCCTTGAAAATCGCGTCGATGTGGTTGGGGGCCCGGATCTTGCCGCCGATGGCGTAGCTGCTGCCGATCCCGCAGTGGGCGCTTCCCAGCCGCCCCAGGTCTTCCAGGTTGGTGGCGCACAGACGGCTGCAGGGGTTGAGCCCGATGCCGAATTCGGCGAAGTTGTAGGCCTTGCGCTCGTTCAACGCCTCCATGATCTGGCGGAACTTGGCCGCCAAAGGGCCGCCCTGGATCTCCTTGATCTCCCCTTCCTTGATGATCAGCGTGATCGGCTCGGCGGACGTGACGCCCACGGACATGACCCGCACATCGATCACGGCCTTGCCTTCCACCGTCCCTTCGATGGGGGAGATATTGATCTCGCTGTCCGGAAAGGCCGCGAACTGTCCCGGTTCCCGGAAAAGGCCGGTCTCGTACTGGACCGGCCGGCCCGTGACCTCCCCGCGGATGTCCGTGCCCAGCGGCGAGGTGATCCGGACGGTCTTGCTTTTGGCCAGAACCGCCCCGAGTTTCCGCCCCAGGCGGTCGCACTCCTCGAAATCGGCGAAGATCGCCCCGGTGCACAGGGCGTCCTCGGTCACCTCGCACATCGTCGCCCCCCGGGCCCCGTTTTTAATGGCCTGGATGCGGGCATCGGTGTGGGTCTGGGAGTAGGTCGTCGGCAGGAAAAAGACGTCGGCCTTGGCGCAGGCCGCCACGACCGGGGCCGGCGGCTGGGCTCCGTGGACGCCGCTGGGCGGGGTCATGACGATGATCGGCATGCCCCCCACGCCGGCCGTCGCCGCCGCCAGGACCTCGGCGATGCGCAGCTTGTTCGTGTCCGTCGAGATCACGACGGTTTCTCCGGGTTTGACCGCCGCGCACTGCTGCACGGCCTTCAACGCCCCCCGCATCATCTCGATCGGACTGCTGGGGGCCGGGATGTAATGCAGATACGGGATCGACCAGTCATTCGCCATCTTCGTTCTCCTCTCTCTTTATCAGGGCCCAGACAAATCCCCCTACCCCCCTTTTGCAAAGGGGGGTAGGGGGGATTTACCAGGCTTGTTCCGGCCTTCCACTCCCCGACATCGACTGGGTAGACATACCCGAAGCCCCGTTTCTATATGGCGAAGATAAAACCCAGATCACCCTCCCCGCCTTCAAAATTGCCCGTCATCCAATCACTAACAGCCAATACCAATGCTTTATCGACGATGGCGGCTATGAAGACGAACGCTGGTGGCAAGGCTTGGCACTAACCCCTTTCACTGAGGGAGAGAGCAGGCTGTTACCAGAAAGAGGCCGCTGGAACGATCCCAACCTACCCCGCGAAACCGTGTCTTGGTATGAAGCAATGGCCTTCACTCGTTGGTTAACGGTCAAACTGCAAACTCACGGTCTGGTTCCGGAGGGAATGACTGTGCGTTTACCGACCGAACAGGAGTGGGAAAAGGCGGCGAGAGGCAGCGATGCCAGGGAATTTCCATGGGGAGAAGAATACCTATCGGGCAAGGCCAATATCAACGAGACGTATGGCACAGCAGGGCCTTATTATTGTCGGCAAACTACCGCCGTCGGGATTTATCCGCAAGGGTTATCGCCGTATGGTGTGCGGGATATGGCCGGCAATGTGTGGGAGTGGTGCTTGAACGAATATAAGCAGCCGGAACGCAAGGGGACGGAAGGCAAAGCGGAGCGGGTCGTGCGGGGCGGTTCTTGGTTCAACGGTCCTGATCTCGCCCGTTGCGCCGTCCGCAGCAGGTTTCAACCCGTCAACCGCCTCGACATCAACGGCTTCCGTGTGGTTGTGGTGTATTCCGCCCCTGTGGTTTAGCTCTGCTCTCTGTCGCTCTGCACTCTGTGTCTCTGAAGGTTCTGAACTCAGAGGGGGTGTGGGGGAGACTTCCCCCACCGCCGCGTAGCGGCTCGCGATTTTTTTTCGTTTCCACTGTAATTCTTGAAAAACTCGAAAAAACCTTCCGTTCATGCTTCGCCCTTCGACAAACTGAGGATGCTCAGCACGAACGGAACCATTTGATTTTATTAGAGCCGTTCGCACTGGGCGAGGCAAACCCCGCTTTGCATGGCGTTGCCAACAAACAGCTTAAGGCAACTTCACCGGATGGGTGAACACCAAATCCTGATCCTTGACTGCCGAATGGCAAGCGATGCACTCTTGGGCGAAGTCGGCTTTTTCATAGGGCTTTAATTCCGTGCCTATCCAACGCCCCCAACCCCAACCGCCGGTGGAAGCATATTTCACCGTGTCCTTGATCATAAAGTCTGCGCGGGTGAAGTCGTTGGGAATGGTGGCAGCAGGGAATTTGTCGTTGATCTTGTGCTTCCAACCCAATTTGGCGAGGATAGCGCCATTTGGCCAAGGATTGGTCTTGCCTGCCCGTGCCGCTTCAATGGCAACATCATTACCCAGTATGGCGCGTAAGGTTTGGTCATCGGCGCGTTGGGACACGCCAATCAGACGGAAATTCTTGTAGCCCTCGGGAATGGCGATGCCATTATTGCCGACAGCCACTTTTGCTTCCTCGGCATGAGGCACCGAGATGGATGCGAGTAAAACGGAAAACACTAGTGCGGATTTTTTCATGTATCTGGCCTTTTGGGTTGAAAATGTTTAAGTGTTCCTGATTAGTTAGATTCTTCAGCTAGAGCCAAGAACCTCGTCATACCGGCATGGATGCCGGTATCCAGGCCATGCCTGTCCTGAGCGAAGCCGAAGGGGACGGTAGCTTGACGGTTGTACAAGTGCTTCATTACTGAAAAATATTCTTCCACGAAAAACCCGGTGCCGTTGGAAGTTTGGTGAAATCCGAGTCCATGGGGCTTTTACCGGGGATCGGCAAACATTCAAGGGTTCCATCGTAGGGTGGCAAACCCACTTGTTTACGGGTTTCGGCCCATCGATTGCCGGTATCTTTGACGCCATCCATTCCGATCCCATTCAATCCAACCATCAGGTTATTGCGCACCACGATGGGTCCTAATTTTTTACCTCTGAACAGTATCTTCCCCCCCCGTTTGTCATCGTCATAAAGTATCCAGTTGTCTTCCAACAATACGCTATGCCCGTTAGGTAAAAGACGGGATGGTTCCAAGGCAAGGCCAATCACTTCGCTATTATCGGAGTTTGGACCTTGTTGGATGACATTTCGCCGCAAGGTGATGTCGCCCCCGGCGTAAGCATCCAAGGCTCTTGAATTATGACCGTTCAAAGCGGCAATGGTGCTGTCTTCCACGATCAGCTTCTGCACGCCTGATTTGAGCGAATGGCCGGCATTCTTGGTCGATAATATTTTGCTTCGACGTATCAGCGCTTCATTACCGTGAGTCAGATAGATTCCATGGGCTGAACCATCGCCGAAACCATTAGCTTCCAATTTTGAATCCTCAATCGTCAAACGTCCAGCCAATCCACCCAAGATGCCATCTTGGCTATCATGACAATAGAGGTTTTTGATTGAAATGTCGCGACTACCCGGGTCTAAGCGGATGCAAGCTCCGTTCCCGTCACCCACCTGAATATCCGATATTTCGAACCCTTCGATACTAATATTCGGCCCGGCGATCACCAGCGGGGCCTTGCCAATACAGACACCGCCCACAAGATGGGCGCGAGTTCCGTCTTTGCCTGCCAAACCTAATAATCGAAGCGGCTTGTTAATCACCGCGCAAGTCCCATTGATTTCGGCTGCCACTGTCACCAAGCCACCTACGGGAGCCGCATTCACCGCCTGTTGCAAATCTTGAAAATCACAGCCTTGGTAGCACACCGAAACGTTGTTGTTTGATTTGGAGATGGGAGGCGATGGCTCTGCCTCTGAGGGAGTCGCTGGCTGCGGGGAATTGGGTTTAGTGCCTACTGCTTGCAATCGTTTAAGTTCTTCTTCTATTTGTTGGATATGATTATTCTGTTGCTTAATGGATAAGCGCATTTCTTCGCGCATAGCCTGGATTTCCGTTATCAGTGAATTGGCATCTTGTTGTTTATAATAGCCCAAGTCGCGCCGGACACGCTCCACTCTTGGATCAATTTCCTCCGCCCATCCAATCGTCATGAAGGTGTAAACCATCATGGTAGCCGTTAATTGTTGAAAAACTCTAGTCATTGTCTTGGGCCTCAATCTTAGCTGCATTGATAACAATCTTTCAGTTAATGATACCGCGATACAGCCTACACTCTTCCCTTTTTCTCCGCCAGTTCATCATCTAAAAAAATATCACTTGCCTTTTCGAGACGACTGGTCGTATTATTTAAAACATGATGAAAACAGCCACCAAACAGTTCACCCGCGAAAAATTGCTGGACCAAGGCGTATCCATGTTCACCGAGCATGGCTATCATGGGGTCGGTCTGCAAGATATTCTGAAAAGCGTTGGTGTGCCCAAAGGGTCTTTTTACAATTATTTTGCCAGCAAGGAAGAATTTGGCGCTGCTTCCATTGGACATTACATTGAACCGTTTATCACGTTACTGGACCAATGGCTAAAACGCCCTGATTTGAATGCTGCCGACGCACTGGCGGGATATTTTGCGGAATTGACTGGCGAACTAGAGCGGCAACATTTTGCGGGTGGTTGCTTGTTAGGCAATCTGATTGGCGAAATTGGAGACACCAGCGAAACCTGCCGTTTGGCCTTAAGCACTGCTTTGCATCGCTATCGGGACAAATTAATGCAAGGAATGCAGCGCGGACAACGGGAAGGCCAATTCCGTAAGGATAAAACGGCAGAAGAAATGGCTGATTTTCTGTCCGATGCTTGGCAAGGTGCGTTGCTTCGCATGAAGATCGAGCAATCCACCGCACCCTTGAACTCCTGCTATCAAAATTTATTATTTGATTATTTTAAAGCCTAAAAATTTTACTTATTTTCAAGACGACCAGTCGTATTTTTCAACCACAACCCTACAGGAGAACCCAGTATGCCCAAATACATCATCGAACGAGAGATACCAAACGCGGGTCAGTTGTCGCCCTCAGAGTTGCAGGGAATCTCGCAAAAATCCTGCTCGATTTTGAAAAATCTTGGCCCTCAAATTCAATGGATGGAAAGCTTCGTGACCCAGGATAAGGTCTATTGCGTTTATATCGCCCCCAATGAGGCGATGATCCGGGAACACGCCGAACAAGGCGGATTCCCGGCCAATAGCATCCGTCAAATCGTGACGATGATAGACCCTTGCACTGCTGAATAATGCCCGGCATAGACTGGGTTTGAGACTAACTACTATAAAGGTTATGCACACATGAATAAAACCATCTCTCAGACGATTCGCGGGCTACTGACAGGCTTTGCCGCTATGAGCGTGTTAGGCTTTGCTGCCCTACCCACACTGTCCTTAGCCGACGAAACCTGCGCGTCGCCCTATATGAAGAAAATCACCGGACAGGAGGATTATGTCTATGTTTGGACCTTGGGCGAGGAAGGCATAGGCGATGAACAAGACAAGTTAGTCACTGTCGATGTCAATCCAAAATCAGCCAATTATGGCAAGGTCATTCATCAGTTTTCAGTCGGTGGACGCAATGAAGCGCATCATTCCGACTTCACCGATGACCGCCAATATCTCTGGGCCGGTGGATTGGACACCAGCAAAATTTTCGTGTTTGATGTCAAAAGTGACCCATCCAAACCAAAACTGCATACAACAATCACTAATTTCGTCGAAAAATCTGGCGGCGTAGTGGGTCCTCACACCATGTATGCCCTACCGGGCAGGATGATTATCACTGGCCTTTCAAATAATAAAGACCATGGTGGACGCACCGCGCTGGTCGAATACACCAACGAAGGCGGATATATCGCCACCTACTGGCTTCCCACCGATGGCAATTTGGAAGGGGCTGTCAAGACTGGCAAATACGCCGATGGTTACAACTATGATGTCCGTGCCCTGCCCCGCAAGAATCTGCTGGTCACTTCCTCGTTCACCGGCTGGAACAATTACATGATGGATTTCGGCAAAATGCTGGCTGACCCGGAAGCCATGAAACATTTTGGCAATACCGTCGTGACATGGGATTTACACACCAAGCAACCGAAAAAAGTTTTCGACGTCCCCGGCGCGCCACTGGAAATTCGTTGTGCTTGGGGTGAAACCCACAACTATTGCTTCACCACTACCGCATTGACCTCAAAAATTTGGCTGATCCACGAGGATGCCAAAGGCGAGTGGCAAGCCAAAGAAGTGGCCGACATTGGCGATCCGTCCAAAATTCCTTTGCCTGTGGATATTTCCATCTCCAACGATGATAAGAACTTATGGGTCAACACGTTTATGGACGGAAACACGCGTTTGTTTGATATTTCCAACCCTGACAAACCTAAACAGGTTTACGAAAAGCATATTGGGTCCCAGGTCAACATGGTGTCTTCCAGTTGGGACGGCAAACGCTTGTACTACACCACTTCATTGCTCGCCAACTGGGATAAGAAAGGCAAGGACAATGAGCAGTTTCTGAAGCTCTATCACTGGGATGGAAACGAGTTGAAGGAACAGTTTGCCATCGACTTCCATGCCGAAAAATTGGGCCGTCCGCATCAAATGCGGTTTGGCGCACATTCGTTATATACCGGGGTAGCCGGCAAGGGTGGGCAAGGTTTGGCTAAAGTCGAATAAATGACAAATTGACTTGGTGGTTGATGCACTCGGAGCCGTTATGGGCATGGAAGCCCCGGCTCTCAAGGAAAAGGCGAGGATGATCCGTTCCAAGCGCTCAACGGCGGAGCGGCAGACAAACAGTTTTGAATCCGTGGTGCGTGAATGGCCGACTACCGAAGAATGCTTTAACCACAAAAGAAACTACCCACTGATTTCTTGACACACTTTAAGCTTAAGGATTACGCTTAGTGTCTCGAAATTTGAGAATAATGATAACATGATCCACTATTCAACTTTAACGGGCGAGTTTTATGATTCGTCTACCCAAGAAAACCTCCCTGCCGATGCTGTCAACGTCTCCAAAGAAGACTATCGCAGACTGATGGACTTGCAAGCAAAAGGAAAAGTCATCGTGTGTAACCAACAAGGCTTTCCTGTGGCAATCGACCCCCCCGGCCCAACTGAAAAGGAATTGTGGGACGCCTATAAAATTGACGCCCAAGCATTGCTTGACCAAAGCGACATAACTATCCTACGGTGCGCTGAAAATGGTGTTCCTATCCCTTTAGAATGGGCAGAATACCGATCAAAATTGCGTTCCATCGTCTCAGCACACTTTGGAGACCCAATCTTGGAGATTCCAAAACGCCCTGAATATCCCGAAGGGACTTAAGCCAACCTGATTAGCAAGGTTCTTCAGCTAAAAATTAAGAACCTCGTAATAAGCGTTTGTAGTCCCGCCTTCAGGCGGAACACAATTCCGAACAGACCGGCTGAAGCCGGAACTACAAACGGTTTTGGCACGCACTAAGCTCAAACTTAGAATCGCTGGCTCCAATCTTAGGCCGCCGTGAAAACAGAATCTTCCAGAAATATTAACTCTGTCCGGGCATTGTGGTTTTGAATAGACAGGGCTAATAAAGCTCTTTACTCAGGCTCCCCATTTAAAGGAAGTATGTCTCCACCCTCAAACGAATGAGTACTACCACCGATCTCGCTGCTTTCACCCGCATCCGTCATAGGCGGGTTATTATCTTGTCCAGCTTCAGTGCTTGGGCGAGAAGGTCGCCTGCGGCTACGGTTCCGACGACGGGGTGATAGTCTCCGAGGCTCGGACGAGGTTGCTTCATCGCTGTCCGGCGTGGATTCTGGCGTTTCATATTCGAGTTGCGAGTCGTTAGCGTCACCATATTCATCGTTGGCATTATCAAGCTGTCGTGATTCCCTAACGCTGCCGTCAAAGTAAGCTTGGGAAGAATGCGTTGACAGATGATTGCCATCTTGATGCCCAAAATCGGACGATTGGTGATTATCCGATAAAACTCTGGGGGATGGGTCAAAATCCGAATTTGTTTGAGAGGCTGATTCGGCTAACGTAGGATTCGGCGATTTAGTATTGAATTCTTCATCCAAACGCTGGCCGACTTCGGCAGAACCATTGAAGTGGGCAGGTTTATCAAAAGACGATGTTTCATCTTGATTTTCGGCGGGAGACGGCTCCACCCAGTCTATATAGGTTGTCGCAGGACGAGGTCTTGGGGGCCTTTGCTGGTGTCTGCGCGGAGGCTGTTCTGGCCTAGTCGATTGGCGGGTTGCTGCTGCTGTTTCTTGATTGCTTACTTCAGGGAGAAAAGAAATTGTCGGCGTTTCATTTTCGCTGGTAGGATTGCTCTCATCCGCCAAAACGCCGGGTGAGTGGTTTTGCTGGACAGAATCCATGGTGACTTGGATTGGCTGCATGGATTCGTGGTGTTCAGCAGCCCCATCAACATTGATTAACTCTTGATTCGAAGTTTCAGATGATGTCGAAACTGCACGTTCAGCGTTCTGATTGCGATTGCCACCATCCCCCCTACGACCGCGGCGGCGGCGCGAACCTCGCTTGGAATTTTCACGTTTTAGGCTATTGTCCGCCAATTGAATACCGTCTTCATCCGTAGCTGGGGGATTTTCGATGGCAGTGGCCGCACGAGCGGAAGGCTGCATCGCGAAACTTGGAACCGAACCGGATGAAATCGAGCCATGCCGAGGTAAGATTTGGCGGCGTGTGGGCGGCTCTTGGCGTTCAGGTTTTTCTGGGCGATCCGGTTTCGCTGCTTGCGGTTCTGGTGCTGCCCTTTCGGAAGCTTGTTGCCTGTCCGCTCGCTGTGGATGGCGTGGCGGGCGAGGCGCTTGGTTTCTGCGGTCTTGCCTTTCGTTGGCTTGTTGCCGTGGCCTTTCTTGGACGACGGGCATTGGCCTAGGGGGTGGCGGTAGCTTGGAAGTCACTGTCAAAGACTCCGCATCGTCTTCGTGTTTCCCCGTGAGGATATTCAAAAAGCGCTTGATCAGTCCACCGCTTGCAGTAGGTGCATGATGCTGTATGGTAGGCTTGGGTTCCGCCACAGTGGGGATTGGCATCATTGGGCCTGCGGGGGAAGGTGAAGGTGGCAAAAACTCCCTCACAGCCGCTTTTTCTGCCGCTTGTGGCACTTCACGGGCAAATTCAGGTACCGACTGGTTCTCGTCTCGAATGAGTTGATAGCTTGACGGCCTGGGTTGGTCTTCTTCGCCGGCCAAGACACGGATACGCTGGATGTCGAAATCCGGCGTCACCATGTGTTTATTGGGTACGATGATGATCGATACATTCTGCCGCTTTTCAATTTGTTCAATGCTTGAGCGTTTTTCATTCAGCAGATAGGTGGCCGATTCTATAGGCAACTGGGCAATGATTTTGTCAGTGTTTTTCTTCATTGATTCCTCTTCGAGGATTCGCAGGACTGACAAAGCCAAAGATTCGACATTGCGGATACTTCCCTGCCCCTTGCAGCGCGGACAAGTCAGTAGGCTTGCTTCACCTAAGGAAGGGCGCAAGCGTTGACGCGACATTTCCAGTAAACCGAAGCGTGAAATACGACCCAATTGGATTCGCGCCCGGTCAAGCTTGAGCGAGTCACGGAGGCGGTTTTCAACTGCCCGTTGGTTGCGGGCGGCCATCATGTCGATAAAGTCGATGACGAAAAGGCCACCTAAATCACGAAGCCGCAATTGACGCGCGATTTCCTCCGCTGCTTCCATATTAGTGTTGAGTGCCGTTTCTTCGATATCAACGCCTTTTGTCGCGCGCGCGGAATTGATATCAATGCTGGTCAGTGCCTCGGTGTGATCAATGACAATGGCCCCACCTGAGGGAAGCGGCACTTCACGGCTGTAGGCGGTTTCAATTTGGCTCTCAATTTGATACCGGCTGAATAAAGGCACGGCATCTTGGTAAAGCTTAGCCTTATTGATAAACTGCGGCATCACCTGTTGCAGGAAACTAATGACCAAGTTGTGGGTTGACGGATTATCAATTAGGATTTCGTCAATGTCTCCACGTAGATGGTCGCGCAAGGCACGGATGATGACATTGCTCTCTTGGAAAATAAGGAAAGGGGCGGATTTTTCCTTGCCCGAGGTTTCAATTGCATCCCAAAGTTGCAGCAGATAGTTGAGATCCCATTGCAATTCTTCGACTGATTTACCGCCCCCTGCTGTGCGGACGATAAGTCCCATGCCTTCGGGAATTTGCAGGCCGCTCATCACATCTCGCATGTCAGAACGAACCTCACCCTCAATGCGGCGGGAAATTCCGCCCGCTCTGGGGTTGTTAGGCATAAGCACGAGATAACTGCCAGCCAAGCTGATGAAAGTGGTCAGAGCCGCTCCTTTGCTACCCCGCTCCTCTTTCTCAATTTGAACGATGACTTCTTGGCCTTCTCTCAGTAAATCTTTTATCTCCCGGCGGGTGTATTCCTCATCCTGCTGCAAACCCATATAGGATGGGGCAATTTCTTTAAACGGCAAAAAGCCATGGCGTTCGGAACCATAGCTTACAAATGCCGCTTCCAGACTGGGTTCAATCCTAGTGATGGTACCTTTGTAGATATTGGCTTTCTTTTGTTCCTTCGATGGTATTTCGATATCAAAATCGTATAGCTTCTGTCCGTCCACCAAGGCAACCCGCAATTCCTCGGGCTGTGTGGCGTTAATTAACATTCTTTTCATTCGGCTGTTCCTTTAGCGTCTTGGCGGGTAAGCGAGCGAATCCGAATCGCACGGGGGCTTACATTTAAGTCAAACCAAAGCAGTCAGTTGCGATGTCAATGTCATTCGCTATACATGACGCGGGTTTTGTCAATGTTTGCTGAAGTCCTCCGCAGTGCGGGCATAGTCGCGGCCGGCTCCTTAATAATAGGTTCGGCTGTCGTTCCAGGCAAAACGCCGGTTTCGCTCATCAAGGGTCGAGCGATTAAACCCTGTTCTTATTGCTTTTAAGGGCGTTTGTTTATTGGGGATTGCTAATTTTTTCGCAATCCACCGGATTTTATTCTGTTTCCGTGCCACAAGTCGAAGACGCTATGTCTTAAATCCAAGTGACTGATGCACAGGTCGTTACCACTTAAATTGCCTCCCCAGTCATGAGGGCGAGCAGTTTCTTTTTTTAAGGACTCATGTAGCGATTTGAAATCTATCCATGCTTCAGGTACGTGTAAGGTTCACCCTGTAACCAAGGATAACTTAAGAGTCGATGAATTATAAATTTATACTCGAAGCGTCCAGTGTCACTATAGCAACATTATCAACATTCATCAATTTTCTTGTGATCGTTTCATATCAACTGATGAAAATTGACATCAGCTATTGTTTTAAAGTTCCGTTCGACAGTTCCAACTTCTTCAAACTGAAGCGAGTAGTGCAATACCGAGAGATAATCAAGCCCTTGGGTTAGGCCCGTACCATAAGCACTTACTGGGTTAGGCGAGTTGTCATCGTAACTGAAAACTCCTTCGACTGTATAGCCAACTTCCCCCGTCCACTTGAAGTTGGCATTGTTATAAAGTATCAAATTCTTTCCCGGTGCAACTTGCGAAAAATCGATTACGATATCCGCCCTTTCGGCGGAAGCCAATAGCAGAGTATAACGGTCCGCGTTGCCATTGCCATCAAATCCAATAGGTTGCGGTGGATTGTTGAGGGCCACGGGGAAGGGTAAGAAACCGCATTCGTTGCCAATCTGGATAATTTTCGGGGGATTTGAAGCCGATAAATCGGGTTCGCCCGGAATGTTTGCATCTTCAAAATAGAGTTGCAAATTGAAGAAACGGGCTTGGGAACCATTAATAACTGATGTTACGCACGGATGCAATAGTTGCTTATTTTCTGGCATGACGGGAGCATCAAAGCTTGCTTTGACAGGCGAAGCAAGCTTCGCATTTCCAATGCCCTTGTCAAAACAAGCTTTGACGCTCCAATTCTAGGTCGCCGCGTAACATCAGTTAATAATGCGAAAGCGATAGTGCCTTGGCTGAAACGATCGGATGATAATGCAAAGCTTGCCCGGGTACACCCGTGCCATTTAAAAAACATCCGCCGCCATTGCCAGGCCCAGTGCTGTTAGGCCCATACCAACTCAATGGGCCACCGTCACTGATCCAGTCCACCAAAGCGCCGTGAAGGTGCAGACAGGTTCGGTTAGACGACGCATTGGCTCCATCAACGGTGGGTATCAAGGGGAAGAAGATGGATAGGGGGTAATTTGTGGGTGACTTTTATCCATACAGGCTATCCCCGGTTGGCAATGATTGAACCAGCCAAATAGTTGTGAACACTCCCTATCGGCATAACCCCAGCAAGTGCTGTCACCCAACGCTGGATGGAACCGGTGCTTGTATTGAGCGACTTCAAGGTCATAGAGCCAACCTCCATTAACCAATGCACTGCTGCGTGTCGCAAGGGGGATGTCGATGCCAAACAGCTCAGTTTAGTTCCGACGGGCGGCTTGAGTATCTCGCAGGAGAGACACGTGGGAAATTGAATGTCGCCGATACAGCCTAATTATGAAATACCCTTTTTCCAGGTTAAATACCTTCAATTCGGTGACTCGATTCTCGGTGAATTCATCGGCAAACTTGCCCATTTCATCCTTTTGCAAGCCAGCTTTTTTCAATGCTTTGTGAATGGTTGTGTGATTGCCAGGTACACGCTGGCATATCGTAAACGCGGGTTTTGGGTTAGTCATTGCAGGCACTCCCTTGGTTTTCATTGTTGGACTGTTGTTCAATCCATGTCCGAATGTCCTCGGCCCTCCAAGCGGTGGTCATTGGCCCAAGCTTGACGGGTTTGGGAAATGTCCCATTCTTGACCTTGCGCCATAATGAAGTGCGCCCGATGGGTACAAGGGGTGGAATGGGCGGACTTGCATCGGGATTGCCGACAAGCTGCTTAAGCCTTAAGAATCCGGTGTATGGGATGCTTAGGTGTGTTGTTAGTTTGGGGGTGTGCGGGTTGGTGTTTGCTGCCATGTCTCTGCCTTTGGTGGGCTTGTGTGGAATATCATGGCTAACATTGTGAAATGCTTTTTTGCGTTTTGTAATTGGCAAAAATTGTTGCTTCTGATTTTAGCCATGCCGAAAAGTCAAACAGTGATTTTTTACAACTAAAAATTTTCTAATATTTTTTTATTGACTCTAGCATAATTTTTATATCGTCAACCTTAAAATAATCCCCTTTCATTGATATAGTGACTTTCTTAAAGTATTCAGAATATAAGCGAATCGCCATATCCCGCTCTATTTTCTTTGGTCTGCCTACAGATGGTTTATCATCGAACTCAACAACTAAATGGCAAGTTCCGATTAATTGAGATTTCAAGTTAAAAAGTCTTAAGCCTTCTTCATTAACTTTTAATCCGCCAATGTAATGATAAGTATTAGTCTGCTTGTCGTAATGGGCAAATGGTAATTTTGAATAAATATAAGAATCATGATTTTCCAGCTTAACAAATTTTGGTGCTTTATTGCTCATCTTAGCCCCTTTGCGGCTAACCCTTTAACATGGGAGCCGCGCCAACTGGTGAAGGTTTCCAGCTTTCGCCCCGTCGGGCTAGGTGCGGCAATTAGTAGTTTTGTTTGCTATCGGTAAACGTCCGAACGGTGGCCTATGGCAACAATCAAGACAGTTAAAACTTTGTCTCGAATATCGGCAATTAGCCGGTAATCTCCAACGCGGTATTTCCAGTAATCGCCCAACGTATCACCCTGTAACGCCGCGCCGTGTAACCTTGGGTTGCTTTGGAGTCGGGCAAGATATTTCACAATGCGCCGTTGTATGACCTTATCCAAGTTGACAAACTCGGCCCGCGCCCTTGGGTCAAACTCAATCTTCCAAACCGAATTCATGAATGATGCTTTCCAGTGGGATAGGGGTTTGTGGGTCAGCTATGCGCCGGTTGGCTTCTTCAATGTCTAGCATGTCTTCTAAATAGGCTAAGGCTTTCAAAGCCGCATGTTCCGGCAGATTTTTAGCCGCTTGGGTGATGCGTTCAAGGGTGTTAGGTTCACACATGGGGTTTATCTCCGTTCGTGGTTAATTTGGGTAAGTCTGGTTAGGCGGTCACTCGAAAAGGCACGGGGTTGTTATCGCCTTGCTGTAACACGCCATTAAGGATTAATAGTTCGGGTATCAAGTCGCTTGCCGCTTGCATCATTTCTTCCAAGGTCGCCGCTTCCAAGCATAGGCCGGTAACGTCCTCACTGGTTCCTATCCAAACCTTTGCCTCATCATCCCAAAATGCCAACACATGATATTCATTCATTGGTTTAACCCTGCCTTTAACTGGTTTTCGATTTTACCGCCCGTATGGGTATCACTTGCGCCCCGGCCTTAAGCCCGTCTAGGTAATCGGCCCAAGCTTGCATCATGCGCCGCCGTTCCGGTAAGTGTTCCGCGTGATTGTATGCGGCCTTGACCTTGTTGCGCTCGGCATGGGCAAGCTGTCGCTCTATCATGTCCGTATTCCAGCCTTGTTCGTGTAGCAG
>CAIWDB010000056.1 GCA_903911305.1 uncultured Methylococcaceae bacterium
CGTCCGGGCGATGTCAATTTCGGTCAGTTTTATGCGTTGATTATTGGCAATGCCGATTACAAAGCCTATCCCGGTTTGAAGACGCCGATCAATGACGCCAAAAGCGTGGAGTTGATTCTGCGGGAACGCTATGGTTTCAAGACGACGCTATTAATCAATGCCAATCGCCATGCCATCATGTCGGCCTTGAACGAAATGAAGAAAAGGCTGACCGACCAAGACAATCTGTTGGTTTATTATGCAGGTCATGGTGAAATCGACAAGACGAATCAAAATGCCTATTGGCTCCCCACTGACGCGGAGGTAGGCAATTCGGCCAATTGGATTTCCAGTGCGAACATCACCGAATTCCTCAGTATCGTACCGGCGAGGCATGTGATTGTGGTGGCAGATTCCTGCTATTCCGGTGCGATGACCGGGTCCGCCGTGGCCAAGCTACCCGACGGTATGGACGAAAGCAAACGCGATAAATGGCTAAAAGCGATGAACACCCGCAAAGCGAGAACCGTGCTGACGTCAGGTGGCGTCAAACCGGTTTTGGATGCGGGCGGTGGCGACCATTCCATTTTTGCCGATGCCTTTTTGAAGGTTCTACGCAGCAATAAAGGTGTTTTGGAAGACTATGGGCTATACCGGGATGTCTCCAACGAAATGCGCCCCGCCTCGGTCAAAGTCGGGTTTCAACAAACTCCGCAATATGCCCCCTTGCAACATGCCGGACACGAGGGCAGCCCATTTTTCTTTGTGCCGGAGGCATAATGGCATTTTGGTTTAAATCCTCTCGCAATCATTAACCCTGGCTCAATACCATGTTAATCTTCCGCCCTGAGCAAATGCAGTCATTCACCGACTCGATCAGGGCGGAATTTGCCAAAAAACTCACTGGGCAATTGCAAAGCGACTACCCCGAGTTGTTCCAGCCTTTACCGCCGCAATTGGCACTATGCATGGTGTCCAATAAAATTGATTACGCCGAATATCGTTATGAAATACGCTTTCAAAGCGCATTGACTGTTTTCCTGCACTATTGCTGCGCGATTGGCCCGTCATTTGATTTGCAACCCGAGATTCAAGCGGTCTTGGATGATTTAACGCTCTACCCCGACGATATCCCCGCCTTGTTGGCGGATGTGGTTGAGGAGGAGGCTTGGGAGGAGGCGGAGCAAATGGCACGACGCGCCGATTGGTTTGATTCCAACCAACCGGAACAATTGCCTGATCAAGTGGCGGCCCGACTATGCTGGGCACTGGCGGAACTGGCCCCCCGTCTGCCTAGCATCAAATTACCACCCGACGAAACTACCCTGTGCAAATTCGTCACCACCGCAATCCAGTCCGCAGCACAACAACACATCCATGATGCCGATGGCATTGCCGCTTTTGCGTTGTGCCTCAGTCTATTAGGCCGAGACTTTTATCAACAAACCACTAAACCATGGGTTGCTGCGGTTTTCCATGACCCGGACATCCTGCCAGCCTTGCGCGGCCCGACCTTGGCTGGCTGCGTGGAATTGGAATGGGGGGTACGGCTATGACGAGCGGCAGGCAAACCGAGTAGCGCCATGGCGACCGACAACTATGCGCTAAATTTCGTCGAGTACATGAAGGGCGTGGGCGACTCGGCAGTCAACCTTGCCAAGGAAGGCGCTTATGGCGTGTATGATTTTGGTCAAGTGGCGGTGGGTGGCGGCAAAATCCTCGCGAAGGAAGTCTTGTCCGCCATCGGCGCTCATAATGCCGCCGCCCAAATTGTGCTTGATGACATCAAGCCATTAAGCAACCTCGGCAAAGTGGCCGCCCAAGGCGGCTACCAAGGCTTGGGGGAGGCGGTCAAAGACATGCCCGGAAATGTCATCGGCGCCGTCACCGATGCCGCACGCCAAGGCGACATGCGGGCCTTGGGCAGCGCAGTGACCGATGCCGTGTTGATGGGCGACGGCCTCGCCAGTGCCGCCAAGGGTTTGGCGACGGGTGCGAGGCGGGTTGCCGCCACGGTGGGCAAGGCCAAAACCGCCTTCGGCAAAGCGGCGAAAGCTGGTAATGCGGAGACTACCAACGACGCGGTGGCCAGGTGTGGCAAACAAAATGACGTAGCCTCGCGCCAGTCCAAACAAACCCACCATCAAAAGGCCGCGTTTGGCGAAAAGACCGCGCACGATAAAATGCTGCAACGGCAAATGGAGCCGCTAGGGTCCACCGACGGTCAGTACCGGCCCGGCAAGACCGGCATAGACGGGGTGTATAAAAACCACAGCCCGCCGCCGGAGTATGTGATTACGGAAGTAAAGTATGGCAGGGCCAGGCTTGAAAAGCATTTGGCGGACGGGACTAATCAGATGGATGATATGTGGGTCAAGAAAAGGCTTATTGATAAAGTTGGGCGAAAGGATGCTCTACATATCAGAGATGCAATGGATAATGGTACAGTCGAAAAGTGGTTAATCCGGGTGCAAGAAAAAGGATATTCCACTGCAACTAAGATTAATGCCAATGGCTCTCCAATTCGTGGTTCAACGGGCAAGGTTACAGGATTTTAGGAGGATTTTATAATGATTAGAGATAAACTATTCGATATTGCTTATTTTAATGAATGGATTGAATTTGTTCAGACAACTGGAATTAATCCGAGAAAAAGCTCAATTAATTCATTACCCCGTCCAGAGGGTCGTATCGGTAGAGCTACAGATTTATGGGTAGATTCGGTTCAACTTGTTATCATGCGTTACAGCCGAGGTGACGCAATTCTAGGTATCAAAGAAAGTGTAATGCAAATGATTGAGTTGCTTGGCCTTAAGAAAAAAACACTCGCGTCAGTGCAACTCGAAAAGGAAGTACGCACCATGTATGAGCGTTTGGATTTGGGAACGCTTTATGAGTACCTTACTCTTCTATCATTCATGGTTTCTTTGCGGGCATCGCCCGTTATAATGCATCAAACACTTGAATTGATAGGTCACGCTGGCGAAGATGCATTGCTTGACCGTATTGCTTATGGGTTTGGGGATAAAACACGAAGCCAAGCCGCACACTCTACATTCCCCAAAATTTATGACCCATTGCTCGAAGTGATTGCCGCCCCGCCAGAACAGCGCCCCGATCAATTAAAGCGTTATGTGGAAGGCTGGTACAAAAAGATGAAGCCCATCTACTGGCACGACAATCACAAAGGGGCTGAGGGGGCATATTTTGGCTACTGGTGCTTCGAGGCGGCACTGGTCGCCATGCTATGGAACATCGACGACAGTGCTTTTGCCGAACATCCCCATTACCCGGTTGATTTGGTGCGGTATTACCGAGCGCAAACCCCACTCGCCTAATTTGCCAATGCGCTGCTCGGCAAGTTGGCTGGCGGCTTTCATTCGACGAATCACAACCCCGTATCCGCCCATGTACCTTGATTTTGTTTTCTCCTTGAATCAAAATGAAACTGGTGGCAAAGCATAGGCGCTAGGTTTATTGCAAAGGAGTTTGGTATGTTTGGTATTTTTAATCGTAAGAAAAGCATTAATTACGAAGAGAACAATCGGCGATTTACTCATACCGGAGCATTTTCTGTTTTAGCCCCCGCTAATTGGGAGCAAGATCAATCAGATGGACATTTTTCTCTTTCTCCCCCAGATGGTGCTGCATCTTTCGCTGGCAATGCATATAGAAAAAATAGCAATGGATTCTATGAATTTGCTCAGCTTCGATTTGAATCTGTTCAAGAGTTTTATTCGATAATTGACGAAGAAAATATAATACATGGTGATTTGACTGTTGTAACCAGAGAATACGAAGGAATCTGGCCTGATGAATCTGAGCCAACCTACTACGTGGTAAATTGTATAGAAACCAAGAATCAATTCATTTCGCTTTCAATCACAACATCACGCGAAGTTTTCAATTCAAAACGAGAACAATATGAGAGCATTATTCTCTCCATCGAGGAAGCATAGCTAGGTTGTGTGGGCAACGTCTTTTTGTTTTCCGCCATAGGTCATGATAAGGCCGTAAGGTAGAACCATGGGCGGGTGCCGCCGGTTGATATTGGTCGGTCGTTACCACTATTCGGCGAATAACATCTATCTGCCCTACGGCCCTTCAGCAATTCTGAGTTTTGATGCAATCCATGTTGGCTACTGGTGCTTCGAAGCCGCGCTAGTCGCCATGCTTTGGAACATCGACGACACCGCAGTAGCAGGACATCCCCATTACCCGGTTGACTTGGTGCGGCATTACCGGATCACAGCCCCGCCCACCTAGTTTTGGCTGGTTCCCAAGCTCTTGTCTTGGGAACCCGTTCAAACCTTCCGAACTCCGGGCAGCAATTCTCAGTTTGAGCTAAGTGTATGTTGTGTAACCGTCATTTTGGCAGGGATGCCAAAATCCAGCGTCCAAGGATGGCAAGCTTTGGCTTACTTCATTAGCTAATTCAAGCGCTTGCATCCTCGACAAGTTACCCTCCATGGCCTGGATGCATTCGGAACATCCTTGTCCCGAACCCTACGGGCGGCGGAGCCGTGCAAATCGGCTTTCCTGCCGATTTGTCCGGCATCCATGCCGGAATGACGGGGTTTTAAGCCAAAATGAGAATTGCTGAACTCTGGGGCACCTAGAAGAAATTTCAGATTGAAAGTGTTATCCTTTGCCCAAATAAGCTTTTTGGATGTTGATTGATTTGATGAAAGCCAATACGGATGAACATGCACTGACAGACCGGCCTCAAGTGGCTTACGAAAACCGTTTTGTCGAAGGCATAGTATTGCCGATAAAGCAGGAAGTGCTCCATTTGCGGCTGGTTCAAGAATTCAGTGGTAAAGGTTTCTCTGCCCAACGGGCTAGAGTTAAGACTGAGGAATTGCCACAAGGCAAAAAAGTGGCCGATTTCCGTGAAGGGGATCGTCATTCGCTATTTTTAACTGGGCCAACCAAGCATGACCACAACCTCTGGTTTGGCTCCATCGCTTGGGCTAACCCCTCAAATAATCCATGGGACAAAAATTCGAAATCCCACCCCCGGAAGGGTGAAGAGGTTACAGGGACAGTAATTGGGTATAACAATAGCGGTGATAAGGCGATTATCAGCTTGGATGAAACCCGCATCCAAGCATATTTGTCTATTGAGCAGATACCACACGACGAGTTACCCAGCGGCGAGTCATCAATTGCCAATATCCTTCATGTGGGGGATCGATTGCAAGCCGAGATTATCGAAGTGGACTCTAGCCGTCTTAGCGTTGAGCTTTCTGTGAATAAAGCGATAGAAAATTTAAAAGGGCGTTTCCGTTCGACGATGATGAAAGTCAGAAAGGAAC
>CAIWDB010000057.1 GCA_903911305.1 uncultured Methylococcaceae bacterium
CCTACACAGGAGCACTAAAATGAACACCAAGTTACAACAAGGTTTTACATTAATCGAACTGATGATCGTCATCGCGATCATCGGCATTTTGGCCGCTGTGGCTATTCCTGCATACCAAGACTACATCGCCCGATCACAAGTGTCTGAGGCATTCACTTCGGTGGAAGGCGCGAAGACCACTTTATCAGAATACGCCCAGAACAATGGCGCATATCCTACCACCTCCACCAAACCAAGCACTAACGACATGAATATCACTGGTAAATATGGTTCAGGAGCTGTGGGCAGTGGTACTGGCAAAATAGTATTCACCTTTAAGGCGGCGGGTTCTGTGGCTGCCGGCATCGCAGGCGGAGTTGTCACATTTACAGGACCAGCAGACACTTCATTGGGTTCCATAACCGTTTTTAATTGGGACTGCAAAACGGGTACAACCGTTACTGCAAAGTATTTACCCAAAGCTTGTCAATAACGCTTAATGCGCTTCTCTCATGAAGCTATGCCGGGCGGTAGGCTGGAAACAACCTACCGCCCGGTTTTTTATGTCAATTTAATTCGTTTGGTATACCCACGGTCAATCTGAGTAATGGACTACTCGTTCATTCGCACTTTGATTTCCCGCGATACGGACGCAAAACCTCAATACATCCTCGCCATCTATATGGGTACCTCGAAAAACCTCTTCCGTTCATGCTTCGACAGGCTCAGTACGAACGGAATATATTGATTTCATTAGAACCGTTCACACAGAACTTGTCAAAGTGCGAGGTTTTTCGAGATACCCATATAGGTCGCCTTCATGTTCTGCCCCCTTAGTTGTTCGTAATCCTCCAATATGGCCAATTTTCGATTATCATCATCTTCATTGCTGGCAGGACTATGCCTTTACCTAGTGCTTGGGCTATGCCTTTATATCTATTGGCCGGGACTTGTAGGCCCATTCTTGTTTGATGACTTTGTCAATTTGGAACCGCTAGGGTATCACTATCGGGTCAACGACCTGCGAAGTTTTTTCCAATTTGTGACCAGTGGAATAGCCGGACCAACCGGCAGGCCCATTTCCCTGCTAAGTTTTCTGCTTAACGATGTCACCTGGCCTTCGGAACCTTGGTCATTCAAGTATACCAATCTATTGATTCATCTGCTTAATGGGGTTTTGGTTTACTGGGTTTCATTGAGAGTTTTACGACTGAATGGCCGACACTTTATTCACCACCAAGCGGAATGGCTGGCTTTGGCTTCGACTAGCCTGTGGCTATTGCATCCCATGCTAGTATCAACCACACTTTATGTAATCCAACGCATGACCCTGTTGGCGGCTTTTTTTTCATTGCTAGGCTTGCTGCTCTACCTACAAGGACGTGAAAAAATGCAGAGCAACTTAAAGTTAGGCTATGGCTTAATCACCCTAGCGATTACTGCGTTTACTGGGTTGGCAGTATTGAGCAAGGAAAGTGGCGCTGTCTTGCCCTTGCTTCTGGCAGTGGTGGAATTTACTGTTTTGCGCCAGCAAAGCCGAATAATCAGACATCCTAACCCTATTTGGAATCTAATCTTTTTTGGGCTTCCAACCCTTGCTGTTGTCATTTACCTGTCCCGCTATTTGATGCCACAGTATGCTGATATTTTTGCGGCACGGAATTACACGGCTTTTGAGCACGGACTGACCGAAAGCAGGGTAATTATGCATTATCTATATGATCTGCTTATACCAAAATTATACGAAGGCTCGTTGTTCAATGATGATTTTCCGGTTTCATCGGGGTTTTTGTCTCCTCCAACGACTGCTTTGAGCTTCGCATTGATATTGTCTTTGCTGTCAGTCGCTGTTCTGGTTCGCCAGTCTTATAACTTGGTAAGTTTAACCATCCTGTTCTTCCTAGTCGGTCATATTTTGGAATCCACTGTGGCACCCTTGGATTTGTATTACGAACACCGCAATTATCTCCCTTCCATTTTTCTATTTCTCCCTTTAGCATATGGCGTAGAATTTCGCACCAAGCAAACAGGCTTCGCAATCCTCATTGCACTATTGATGTTTTCATTTTTCACCGCCGCCAAAGCGAAACTCTGGAGCAATGAAGCTGATTTATTACTTTTTTGGGGCAAGCAACATCCCAACTCACCACGAGCGCAGCGGGATGCTTCCAATATTTATTTTGAACGCGGCGAGATAGGCAAGGCTTTACTGATTTTAGACGCGGCAACCAACAAACACCCCGAAAACATAAAACTAAGGCTTCATAGAATGACGTTTGCTTGCACAGTAAACAAACCTGACATGGGTTACTGGAACGACACACTTAGCCTAATTGAGCGGGCTCCCATTTATGTTGATGGTCAAATTTTGGACAATCTCAACTTACTCGTCAGACTGACAGGAAACAACCAATGCGATTGGTTGACGTTTGAGCGCTTTAATGAAATGGCTGATAAGATACTCGCCAATAGTTCAGTAATAAAAGACAAGGCCGTTGAATCTTCCATTATCCATGTCAAAGGTTTGATTGCTTTAAATCAGCACGATAAGGCTGCTGGATTAAGCTACTTTGCCCATGCATTGGAACTCAGTGAAGACCCGGAAATGGGTCTTTTAGAAACTTCTTTGTTGGCGAGCCA
>CAIWDB010000058.1 GCA_903911305.1 uncultured Methylococcaceae bacterium
ACGGCAAACCGAGTAAAATATTGACCCCGGAGGGGTCGCAGTCATTCCTGCGCGGTCTTAGGGTGCTGCCAGTCTGAACCCTGCATTTGCAGCTTTTTTTTGATGAGCGCCTTGGTTCATGGGCCGATTGCTGCGACCCCTCCGGGTTCATGGGCTTTTATTTCTGCATTATCCGGGGGTGTCGCTTCGCTCAACCTCCGGCTAATAGCTTGAACCCTTTCAGGGTTCTAAGACCCATGAAACATCTTGTGTGTAGCAATGAGCGCCGAAACGTGGGGAACCATCGGAATTAAAACCCGGAGAAGTGTTATGGTTCAATCCGTGAAAGTCTGGTTCGACCCAGAAGCCGATTTTTTGGAAGTGCAGTTTTCAGATGCGCCTGGATTTATGCGTGAAACCAATCACGATGCCGTCATGGAGCGTATTGACGAAAATGGCAATATATTGGGTTTCAGCGTCCTAGGTGTTAGCCGCCACTCCAAAGAATGTCCTTTAGAAGCGGAATTGAAGGCATAGCCTCCATATTTAATTTACTGAGTTGTCGGCGGCGACCCTATATTGCGAGAAGATTAAGCGGAAACGACCCTGTTTTTCTCCAACAAGCGTTGCCAAACCCTGTCCATGACTGAATCGTGTTCATTTAGTAGAGTTTTCCATGAATTTAGGTTTTCCAAAGTTTTGCCTACTTTGGCTTGCAACCACTCGTCATACCCCGGCTCTTTTTCCATGAATAGTTCAGGAATTAAGGCATCCGCCGCATCCTCCATGGAAATGAAAATCCCTACAGGGCGATTGTTCTTGGTCAAGAGGACGGGTTCATGTTGCATGGTGTCCATCAGTTCCCCGAAGTGGCACTTGGCATCACGGGTGGACATGGTTTTCATAAGCTTACCTCTAAAATAGTGACCATTATTTGCATTAGCATTATATGCACAATGCCAACTTTTTGTTGTCGTTGTGAGAATGCAGTCTTAGCCGTTTTGCGGTCCATAACTTAAAGCATCACAGCAGAGGTTCCCATGCCGGAGCGCGGAAACCCTCGGCAATGGCTTTCTGGGTCAACACACCGTTTACTTCCCCGCCCAAAACAGTTAGTATGCACCATAAATTATTATAGTGTTTACACGAAACTACCAGAGGTCAGCCAACATGTCAGAGTCATTTTCAGTGTCCACGGTGTGGAGATATGCGGTCAAGTCGATGATGGGAGAGGAACTTAACGCCTCGGAAATCACGCAGTTGGGTATTTTGGGGGATCGCGCCTTCGCGCTGGTGGATCAAGAGACCGGACAAGTCGTCAGTGCCAAGAACCCAAAAAAATGGCCCGATTTTTTTGCCTATCGCGCCGCTTATGTGTCCCCGCCGGAAGCTGGCAAAGTGCCAGTGGTTTGGATCACCCTGCCAACTGGGCAAGTCATCAGTAGCGACCAGCCTGATGTGAATACATTTTTGTCTGCCTCCTTGTCGCGTCCTGTGTCGCTGCAAGCATCCGCGCCGGAATCGCCCGTTCTGGAAGAATATTGCCCCGACAACGAAGGCAAGGACAACGAGGTGATTCGGGCCGCCATAGCCGGCGACGCGCCAGCCGGCACGTTTTTTGATTATTCCACCCTGCATATTTTGACCACCAGCACGATTGATCAATTGCGCGGATTGTATCCGCAAGGACGTTTCGAGGTTAGGCGTTTCCGTCCGAATTTGGTCATCGACACGGCTGGCTTGGAAGGCTTTGTTGAAAACGATTGGGTAGGCAAGACGATCCGCATCGGCGAGTCAGTCCGATTGCAAATCACCGACCCTTGTCCGCGTTGCGTGATGCCGACGCTTGCCCAAGGCGATTTGCCGAAAGACAATGGCATATTTAACAAGGGGATTGCGCAAAACCGGGTGCATGTGCCGTTCGCCGGCAAGGCATTGCCTAGCATCGGTGTTTATGCCAGAGTCGTGTCCGCTGGCTTGGTTCGTCGCGGCGATTCTGTCATCATCGACTAGTTGATTGACATTACGCATTGGAGCGTCAAAGCCTGTCCTGAGCGAAGTCGAAGGGCTTGCTTTGACGCTCCGAAGTACATAAGGCAATTAACGAGAAATATCATCTTCCGTGTAGGGCATCCTTCAGGGCGCTTTGGTGGCTTGAGGTTTGCCCAAAAGGCTAAAGCATTCCGTCAAAGATTCTAAGTCATTGACTCATAGATCGTCTGATTTCCGTTGAAGTAGGGTTTTGATTTCACTGCACACGCCCTCCAGAATTTCCTCCAAAGCGGCCAAGGGCAAAGACAGTTCGGATTCACTGGCACCGTCACGGATATTGCGCTCCAAGTCGGCCACCATTTGACTCAGTTGTTTCGCGCCCAACGTGGCGGATAAACCCTTAAGGGAATGGGCCATGCGTTCCGCCGTGGCGCGGTCACCGTCTGCTAAGGCGGCTTGCAGTATGGCGAGATCGGCGTTGTGTTGGTTGGCAAATTTGTCCGCAATCCGCTGATAGATATGTATTTTGCCGCCGCAATAGTACAACCCTGCTTTGATGTCGAGATGGCGTGGAGGTAAGGGATCAACACTGGTGTTGGGTTCTGCCTCGGAGCCAAAGTCTTCGCCTTGAACTTGATCATGATCTTTTCCGATTTCACCTGGTAACCAACGCGCCAGCATTGCATAAAGGTGCATAGCTTCGACTGGCTTGGACACATGACCGTTCATGCCGGCCTCGGCGCATTGTTCGCGATCTTCCTTGAATGCATTGGCCGTCATAGCAAGGATAGGCACGGTCTTTCCGTTGTCCATTGCTCTTATTTTGCGGGTCGCCTCCAGACCGTCCATGATCGGCATCTGCAAATCCATCAGGATCAAGTCATAGGAACCCGTCCTAACTTTTTCCAGTGCCTCGCCGCCATGGTTGGCGATGTCCACCACCAAGCCTGTTCTTTCCAGAAGTTCACGCGCGACATCTTGGTTGATCTCGTTATCTTCCACTAGGAGGACATGCGCACCCACTCGGATGTGTGCATTGTCGGCCAATTTTGTTTCCAGCTCTTGGCTGCTGCCGCGTTTTAATTTTACTGTAAACCAAAATGTACTGCCTTGGCTTGGTGTACTGACAACGCCCACATCACCGCCCATCATCTGCGCCAGCCGTTTGGAAATGGACAAGCCCAGGCCAGTGCCGCCATACTGGCGCGTAGTCGAACTTTGCGCCTGTTCGAATGCATCGAATATCCGCGATTGTTGTTCATTACTAATGCCTATCCCGGTATCCTGCACCTCAAAGCGCAGATCGACACGTTCGCCTTGATCGGCCACCAATAGTGCGCGCAGGGTAATGCCGCCTTGCTCGGTAAACTTTATTGCGTTGCCGAGATAATTGATCAGTATCTGCTTTATACGCATCGGGTCGCCTGTTAGTGGCAACTCAGTTAAATGCGGGTCAACTTCTTCAATAAATTGTAAGTGTTTAATGGCAACACGCTCGAACATCATGCTGTAAACATAATCGACAATCGCACTGACATTGAGCGGTAACTCTTCCAGCAAGAGCCTTCCCGATTCGACCTTTGACAAGTCAAGTATGTTATCGATAATGTCCAGCAAATGTTTGGCGGAGACATCCACATTTTTCAGTTTTTTAGACTGCTCAGGGTTAGTGATGTCGCGTTGCAGCAGGTGAGTCAGGCCAATGATGGCATTCATCGGCGTCCGAATCTCATGACTCATGTTGGCTAGGAAAGCGCTCTTTGCAAGATTGGCGGCTTCAGCAGTAGTCCTAGCAGATTCCAATTCGACCAAGACTTGTTTACGGTCGGTTATATCGACACAAGAACCGATGTAGCCCAGAAACTGTCCGTTTGCGTCATAACGTGGTCTGCCGGAATCGGCTATCCAGCGGTACTCGCCATCGTAACGAAGTAGGCGATAATCCATGTCAAAGGGTTGTCTAGCATCAAAGGCGGCAATATAGGTATCGAGACATGCCTGATAATCGTCAGGATGGACACCTTCAGCCCAGCCGTTGCCCATTTCCTGTCCCATCGTTCGACCACTGAAATCCAGCCAAACTTGATTGAACCAGTTGCAGAGCTTGTTGGTTCCAGCCATCCAAATCAGCACGGGCGCAGCATCGGCAACCACCCTAAAACGCTCTTCGGATTCCTGCAATAGGGCTTCCGTTCGTCTGCGTTCGGTGATGTCTTCTCTCATGCCTACGAAATGGGTGATCTTCCCGTCAGCTTGGCGAACCGGGGAAATTAAAGATGAGACGATATATTCCTCTCCATTTTTTCGCCGATTGATAAACTCGCCTTTCCACGATTCGCCTCGGGTCAACTTGGACCACATGTCTTCAATGGTTTTCTTAGGGGTTTTTCCAGAGCGCAAGATACGTGGATCTCTGCCGATCAATTCGTCACGACTGTAGCCAGTCACTTGGATGAATGCTTCGTTGACGTATTCGATCTTCGCATCAACATCAGTGATTAAAATTGATGCAGGGCTTTGTTCCACAGCCAAGGAAAGCTTGCGCAAGGAGTCTTCGGCCTGCTTGCGGCGATTGATATTCTCGATAACCGCGAGGAAGTGATCCGGCGTGTCTTTGCCGTCACGGATTAGCTTGGTTGACAAATTAACCCAGACAAGCTCGCCATTTTTGCGTATATATTGTTTCTCCTTTCTAAATTCGGCTATGTCCCCTGACAGCATACGGCGAACAATTTCGGCATCAGCTTCATGATAGTCGGGATGGGTCAATTGTTTGAATGTCATATTGAGCAACTCATCACGGGCGTAGTCGACAATATCGCAAAACCCTTGATTGACTGACTGGTAGTGACCATCCAGTTTAGCAATGGCTACGCCTACGGGTGCGTGTTCAAAGGTTGACCGAAAGCGCTCTTCGCTTTTGGAAAGAGCTATCGTCCTTTCTTGCACAAGCTGGCGAAGCAAGCTCTCGCGTCCTGATAGAACCATAACAAATGCACCGACCATGCTGGTTAACAACAAGCCGACTAGTTGAATGAGCCAGGCATTATCAGATCGATGAGCGGCAAAATATGCCTGTGTAGGGGCTACCTCAAATCGCCATTGGTGTCCTCCAAATGGTATTGTCGTACTGCTTGCCAGCGATACATTTTTTCCGAAAAGGCTGTTTTCAGCAAGAATCAGAGGTTTAAATTCATTCTGGTCGCTGGTAAATAGTAGCTGTTCGCTTGGAGAGGCAGACTCGTCCATGAGCCGATAAGAAAGCTCTTCTCGGTTCCGATCTTGGAGTGACGCCGAGACAATATCCCCGCCACGGAAAACCGCAAGCACATAACCTGAAATGTTACTGCGTCGTTCTTCCAATGTTGTGTGGGGAAGTCCATTGCTATAGATAGGCACAACGGCAAGCACCCCAAATTGTTTGCCGCGTTCTTGAACTAAGGAAATTCGGGAAGTTGCGGCAGTTTCGCCAGAATCCCTTGCCCGGTCGATGGCTTCCCGACGTATTTCGTTGGAATACAGATCATAACCCAAGGCACTTTCATTTCCTTGGTAGGGTTCGACGAAAGTCACCGGGACATATTCCGTGCGATTGCCTGCTCGCACCATTCGCTGATTGGCATCGCGTTCGTTGATCTGGAAATCAGGGAAGCCCTCGCGTTGTATGCCGCTTTCGAATGCCTGTCGTTCAGTGGAAAGAATTAGTGGACTCCATTCAATGGCCTGAAAGCCAGTGTAATTGCCTAGTAAGTGGGTCACAAAGACATGAAATTCTTGCCTGTCCACTATGACCGAGGCTGAATAAAAGCTTTCAATGGATCGTAATGCATCCAAATAGACGTGGAGAGATTCATTCAATGCCTCGTTTAATCTAGAGGAATCTCGATCAAACTGGAGCTTTATGCGCTCGATGTCTTTATGAGACTCATAAAAAAACATCGCAGCAGTCAATGCAAATGCAGTCAGCGTCGGAATAGTGATCGCCATTCTTCGCTTTCGCCACGTATCGCCAAGGGGAAGCAACCAAACCAAAATAAGCGGTGTGAAGATGAGAGAGCCTACGGCATCGCCCATCCACCAAGTCAGCCAATTGTCCCAGAAATTTGACGGAGGAATCCGACCAGCGAACACGAGGGTCGAAACTGAGAGTGTCGAGTTGATGAGTGAGCTTAAAATACCCCCAAAGAACAGGAACAAAAAGACATCCTTTCCCTTGGCAAGAAGATTAGGATAATTGGCAAAGCGTCTGACCCAATAAACACCCACGGTTGCTTGGATGCTTGCCCCACCGCTGATTGCAAGTGAAATAATGATCGAGTTCAATGCGTCCGAAACGGGGGCCGCGGAAAATGTGACCGGGAAGTTGATCAAAAACGACCCCAATAGAATTCCCGGCCAAACACGGTATCCATAGAGTAAAATGCCTGCCAAGGCAATGCCTGATGGTGGCCAGACGGCGGTTGCATAACCGGGGGTGATGGCCAGAAAGATGCCTAATTTACCGGTTATGGCGTAAGCTGCGGCTAAGCCAAAAATTTTAACTATCCAAGCCCAAGATGGCTTAAATTGGTATGTGACCGGGCAGGAACTTTGAGTTCCTTTATCTTGATGTGACATACGCCTCATGCTTTAGGATTCATTGCCTTCCCAAAGGTCGCTCAGGGCAATCACCATGGCATCAAACGGGGCGACGGATACTGCGTCTTGGCCTTGATACAAACCAGTCACCGTCCAATGTCCGTCATCCAAGGCATAAGCTTCCAGAATTCGCGCCAAGGGGTCGATCAGCCACAAATAGGCCACACCGTATTGGGCGTAGGTTTTCATTTTGATGACCCGGTCTTTCCTGTATGTGTTAGGTGATAGCACTTCACACACCCAATCCGGCACGACCTCGAAGCGATGGTCTTGCGGCAACACCGGCATTCGCTCACGTCGCCAACCAGCAAGGTCAGGAACCAGCACCTCGGTGTCGCGGATGAAATGGACTTCCGGTTCGACCAGTATCCACCACCCGCCCGGTCCGCCACGTCCCTTGTGATAAGGGTTATACAACTCCCCTTCCACGGCGGAGGCTGCCAAGGCATGTCGTGCGGTTGGCCGTGGCTGGGTGTGGAGAACCCCTTTGATGATTTCACCTGTCAAATTATCGGGCAGATTTATCAATTGTTCATAAAGCTTGGTTTCTTTAATAACAGCGGACATTGATTTTGCTTTCAAAAGATGATTCCACAGAATACAGATATTTCCACAGATTACGCAAATGACACACACGTTTGTCCATGAATGATTTAGGGAAAATGTGTCGCTGGAAAAACTTCTCGGTCGATGCCGAATTATAGAGCTTTAGCGTTTGGGTTGGGGGAAATGATTCATCATCCTCAACGAGCCAAACCCGCGCATCCAGATTAAAGTAACCAACAGGGTTGCACAGCCGCCGACGATAATGGAAGGTGCAAGCCCTAACCAAGCCGCTGCCAGCCCGGACTCGAATTCCCCCAGTTCATTCGATGCGCCGATGAAAACCGAGTTCACGGCGCTGACCCGTCCACGGATGGCATCCGGGGTTTCCAATTGTACCAGCATATGTCGGATGTACACGCTAACCATGTCGCCGACACCAAGCAGTGCCAAGGCAAACAAAGACAAATAAAGGTTTGCCGACAAGCCAAACAATATTGTTGCAACGCCAAACAAGGCTACGCCATCAAACATCCATCGGCCTACTTGGCGGGCAATTGGGAAGAATGCCAGCGTCATCGCCGTCAGTGTCGCGCCTAGGCCCGGTGCAGTGCGCAAAAGGCCAAGCTCGGCTGGACCCACATGCAGAATATCGCTGGCAACGGCGGGTAGCAACGCGGTTGCCCCACCAAACAACACCGCAAACAAATCAAGTGAAATCGCGCCGAGTACGATGGGTTTGTTCCAAACGAAATGTAAGCCTTCCAAAAATGTGTGCCATGTTGGCGGGCTATTGCTAGGGGCCGGTTTTTCGACCCGCACGAACAGCATAAAAATTTGGGAAACAAGCAATAAGCAGGCAACCGTGAAATAAACCACCTCTGGCCCTAACATGTAAAGAAGTCCGCCCACGGTTGGCCCAGTGAGTATCGCGATTTGGAAGCTGGAAGAATTCAACGCGACCGCATTGGCGAAACTGTCAGCAGGCACTAAGTTGGGCATGATGGCTTGGCTAGTGGGCATCATGAATGCCCTTGCTGAACCATACATCGCCATCACTGCGAATACCGGCCAAACGGCTTGCTGTCCAGTCAAGGTGAAATAGAGCAGCAGAATGCCACATAAGCATTCCACCGAGTAGCACAAAAACAAGATTGACCGGCGGTTGGCCCGGTCGGCAAAGTGTCCGGCGACTAAAACCAAAATTGAAAATGGCAGGAACTGCGCCAGCCCGATCAATCCCAAGTCAAGCGGGTTGCCAGAAATGGAATAAACCTGCCAGCCCACCGCCACCCCTTGCATTTGTACGGCAAGGGTGGCGCAAAAACGGGCAACTAGAAAGAAACTGAAGTTAGGGTGGCGAAGCGCAACAAATGCGTGATTGGGCATCAAAAGAAACGGGCATTAATCAAAAAATGCACGAAAATACTAGCGGCATACCCCAAGGCGATGACCGGCATCCATTTCAAGTGTGAGACAAAAGAATAAGCGCCTTTGGTCTGGCCCAACAGCCCAACTCCCGCTGCGGACCCAATCGCCAGCAGGCTTCCACCCACACCGGCGGTCAAGGTCACCAACAACCATTGGCCTTCGGAGATTTTGGGGGCCATTGTCAACACGGCGTACATAATTGTGCCGTTATCAATGAATGCCGAAACAATGCCTACTAGGATATTGGCGATGGTTGGGTCGAGGTCGGTGTATAGAAATTGTGAGGTCAAGGTTAGATAACCCATGAAACTTAAGCCGCCCACACCCACCATGACACCATAGAAATATAATAGAGTATCCCACTCCAAATGGGCCACACTATGAAAAACATCAAAGTGTTGTTTTGTTTCAACTGTTTGAAAAGGTGATGCCACTGCCTGCCGCATCGCTTTCTCGGTCTCTTTGACCACACCCTTAAAGCGTTGGTCGCCAACCCGAACTTTGTAAAGATAGAAGAAGTAGAAACTGAGATAAGTCAGACCGGCCAACATGCCCGCGGCTGGCGGAAGCCCTAGGAAGTTTTCAAAGCAAACCGACGTGACGATAGTGAGGAAAAAAAGGACGATGATTCCCATCGCACCATGCTGCATTGGCCTAGGCTTACCCTCTGATTTGGGGTATTCCTGCGGCACCCAAAAATGCATAATCGCGGCTGGGACGAGAAAATTGACAATTGATGGAAGCAGAAGGGTGAAGAAGTGTGCAAACGGAACCACGCCTTTCTGCCATACTAATAATGTGGTGATGTCGCCAAAAGGGCTGAAAGAACCGCCCGCATTAGTGGCGACTACGATGTTGACGCAGGCGATGGAAATGAACCGCTTGTTATTCTTAGCCATGGCCATTACCACGGCACCCATCAACAAAGCGGTGGTCAAGTTGTTGCAGACCGAAGACATGAAGAAGGACTGGATGCCAGTGATCCAAAACAGTTTTCGGTATCCATAGCCTTTGCTGAGCAGCCATATTCTAAGATTGTCAAACACGCCCCGCTGTTCCATTGCATTGAGGTACGTCATTGATACCAATATAAAGAGGAATAATTCCGCATACCCTTCAAGAGTGGATCGGAATGCGGTTCTCGACTCCTCTTCGAGACCGCCTGAAACATAAACCGAAGCAATCAAAACCCAAATCAAGCTGGCGGCAAACACCATGGGCTTGGATTTGCGCAGCATGGTGGATTCTTCCATCATCGCCAATACGTAGGCGAGGAAAAATACGGCTAAAGAGAAGTAGCCGATCCAACTATGGGTCAGATCAATAGGCAGTTTTGCGACCGCTTCAGCGGCCCAACAATTGACCGGCAGTAGCAAGAGCAAGGCAAAATTTACAATGAACATGGTTATGCTAATCTCCTAGTGTGTCGATTGGCTATCTTTTAAACGTGCTGGCGGGTTGATTTTCACGATCGTTTTGACCCACTCTGACTGTATAAGTTTGTTAATGATGGATGTTAAATGATTGGATGCCAGTTGGTCGAGTACAATCAGAATTTACAGATACACCCATTGGCGTTTTGTTCCCTTTCAATGCTTATCGGGCCGAACAGGAATGTTACCCGTCAAATCCAAAGCCCTATCTTTCACTATAAATGTTGCAGGGTAAGGAAATGGCCTATCATGGCTATAAATCTGATTGAGAACTGGCAAAAATAAAGACATGGTAAAGTATTTAGCCATTGAAATCTTGCTATTATAATCGGATGGCTTCTACCCGGCTTTTTGGGTTTCAATAATCAACAGAGGTGACAGATGACAACGCAGAGTGATGCTAAGTCAAGCAGCATAATGGGTTCTGAGGAAAGCTTTCGCTTATTGGTGGATAGTGTCACAGACTACGCCATCATCATGCTGGACCCAAACGGCCATATTGCCAGTTGGAATGCCGGTGCAGAAAAAATATTCGGCTATCAATACGATGAAATACTCGGCAAACATTATTCTTGCTTTTATTCAGGGGAGTCCTTGAGTGACGGGCTACTTGAGAAGAAGCTGAAGCTGGCCGCCGAGAACGGTCGTTTTGAGAACGAGGGTTGGAACAGGCATAAAGCTGGTTCGCGGTTTTGGGCCAACACTATTATTTCGTCGTTGCGTGACCCACTAGGCAATCTGATTGGTTTTGCGATAATCGCACGGGATTTTTCTGAACGCAAAAGTGCAGATTATGCGCGAAGCCTGATTGAGGCAAGCCTAGACCCATTAGTGACCATCTCCCCGGATGGCAAGATCACTGATGTGAACGGTGCCACCGAATCCATCACCGGACGCAGTCGTACAGAATTGATAGGTACGGATTTTTGCGAATACTTCACTGTGCCTGAACAAGCGAGGGAGGGTTACCAAGCCGTGTTTCGAGATGGCCAGGTGCGCGATTACCCTTTGGAATTGAGGAATGTCGATGGAAGAGTGTTTTCGGTGCTTTATAATGCATCGGTATACCGGGATGAGAATGGTGCTGTCATCGGTGTTTTTGCAGCCGCCCGCGATATTAGCGAGCGTAAGCTTGCCGACGAAGCTCTCAAGCGAGCGACTGCTTATACCCGTAGTTTGATCGAAGCAAGTTTGGACCCTTTAGTGACTATTGCCCCGGATGGCAAGATCACTGATGTGAACGGCGCCACCGAATCCATCACCGGACGCAGTCGCTCCGAACTGATAGGCACGGATTTTTCTGAGTATTTCACCGACCCTGAGAAAGCTCGCAAAGGTTACCAACAGGTATTCCGTGAAGGCATGGTTCGCGATTATCCGCTTGAACTTAGGCGTGCAAATGGTCGGGTGACTTCCGTGCTTTACAACGCCTCAGTGTATCGGGATGAGAGCGGGGAGGTAGTCGGTGTCTTCGCCGCCGCACGCGACATTACCGAACGGAAGTTGACCGAGGAGCGCATCAGGCAGCAGAGTCGGGAAATTTTGGATCTTTCCACCCCAGTCATGCAAGTATGGCAGGGTGTCGTGGCGGTTCCGCTGATTGGAACTTTGGACAGCCAGCGCACCCAGCAATTTATGGAGCGCCTGCTGGAACGAATTGTCGAAACCAACTCCCCGGTTGCCTTGGTTGACATCATGGGGGTGCCGACCATCGACACCCAGACTGCACAACATTTAATTGAAACCATCTCGGCGGTTCGCCTCCTTGGGGCGCAAGTGGTGCTAACCGGTGTGCGTCCTGCCATTGCCCAGACGCTAGTGCATTTAGGGATAGACCTATCGGGTATTACCACTCGGTCATCATTGGCCGCAGGCTTGTTAGTGGCCTTGGATTTACTGAAATTACAGGTCGTCCGAAAATCTGACAACCATTTAGGAGATTGAGATGGCAACCGTTTCTGTCATCAAAATTCGCGACATTCTGCTAGTTGCCGTGCCGTCCGACCCAGATGATTTCACCGTCAGCGAACTACAAGACCAAGTGCTTGACGCATTGCAACGGTACAATGCGAAAGGTTTGATCTTGGACATTTCCACGGTGGAAACGGTCGATTCCTTCTTTGCGAGGACGATTTCCGAAACTGTCAAAATGGTGGCTTTAATGGGTGGGCTGACTGTCCTCTCTGGAATGCGCGCCTGCGTTGCGGTCACCACTGTCCAGTTGGGCTTGTCTTTTGACAAAACGCTGACTGCCTTGGATGTGGACAGGGCAATGGACATGTTGTCTGCTGCAATCGACAGTATGGAGACAGGCTTATGAACATGCTGTGTCATGGGGAAATGCCCATCGATACGGAAAATGATATTGTCATGGCCCGTAAATCCGTGCGCGAGGCTGCCGTGTCATTGGGCTTTGGGGTGACTGACGTGACCCGCATCGTCACGGCGGCCTCGGAGTTGACCCGAAATATCTATGTTTATGCGGGTTCCGGGATCATGCGTTGGCAATCTATAAATGAAAACAACCTGGGCCTTGAGCTGGTTTTTGAAGATCATGGGCCAGGCATTACCGATATTACTCTGGCGATGGAACCGGGCTACACCACAGGTAAAGGTTTGGGTATGGGCCTGCCAGGCACCAAGCGATTGATGGACGAGATGGAAATTATGTCAGAAATCGGTAAGGGAACCACCATCTGCATTAGAAAATGGCTTAGGAGATAAAATGGCAGCGCTTCCACCGGTGCATTGCATTGAGGTTTTCCACAGCGCTGAAATTGCTTTGGCACGACGTACTGCAAAGCAGTTGGCCGAGACTTTGGGTTTTTATCCTCTAGGTTGCGAAGAAATCGCCTTGGCTATCAGTGAACTTGCCTCCAATCTAGTCAAACATGCCGGGGGCGGGAAATTGGTTTTGTCCCTGCTTGACAACGCAACCCGTCGTGGATTGCAGATTGAATCCATTGACACGGGCAAAGGCATCCCCAATGTCTCCGAAGCCATGGCCGACGGCTATTCGACCACTGGCAGTCTTGGCAATGGGCTAGGCGCGGTAAACCGTTTGATGGACGAATTCGACATATCTTCCCGCCTAGGCGTAGGGACACGGATTGTCTGCTGTAAGTGGGTGCGCGAGGATAAGACTATCCTTAGCCCTTGCCCATTTGACATTGGCGTGGCCTCCCGCCCCAAGCCCGGTTTCGATCAAAATGGAGACGACTTCTTAGTCAAGCACTGGGCGGGTAACACTTTAGTGGCAGTGATCGATGGACTAGGACACGGTGAGCTTGCCCATGCTGCTGCCGTTACAGCCCGTAATTTCCTTGAATCCCATTATGACCAGTCATTAAAGGTGCTTTTTCGTGGCACAGAATACGCTTGCCGTGGAACACGCGGTTGTGTGATGGCATTGGCGCGATTGGATTGGGAAAGGGAATTTCTGACATTTGCCTCAATAGGAAATATCGAAGCAAGAGCCTTTGGGTGTTCCTCCCCGATTAATTTCATACCACGACGAGGCATTGTTGGGGTAAACGCCCCCGATCCGTTGATAAACGAGAATGCATGGGGAAATGATTGCATCTTGGTGCTGCATTCCGATGGCGTGTCTAGCCGGTGGAATTGGCGAGACTATCCCGAATTGGCCGAAAAGCCTGCCGCTCTCATTGCGCAAACCCTACTGCGAAGCCTGGCAAACCCATCAGACGATGCCACTATCTTGATCGTCAAGCCGACGAACCGATGAATCAAAGTTTTTTACGGCATCAGCATATCCCGGACGGACAGATCATCCGATTTCTACAGGATGAGTTGGTGGAATCCAACCAAGGTTTGATTGCCATTACGTGGGAATTGGAGCAACTCCTGGACAAACGCAACACCGAGTTGCAAATCACCCAAGACGAGTTACACCGCACCAATTCCGACTTGCTGCTATTGAGCATGGAATTGGAAGATCGGGTTGAAGAACGCACTAAGGCACTGAGCAAAGCCGTAGCGGATTTGCACCAAGAAATTGCAGAACGAGAAAAAGCGGAAGCGGAGCTAAAGAGCTATCGTGACCATCTGGAAGAACTTGTCAAAGAACGCACCGCCGAAGTGGATAGAGCCAGAATGCAAGCCGAATCGGCAAGCCGTTCCAAATCCACTTTTCTTTCCAATATGAGCCATGAACTGCGGACACCGATGAACGCCATTCTGGGTTTTAGTGGGCTCATCATGGAGGAGGAAGCCTTGAGTGATAGGCAAAGGGAATATTTGGACATTATAAGCCGAAGTGGCAAGCATTTACTCGCCTTGATTAATCAGGTGTTGGATATGTCAAAAATCGAAGCCGGTCAAATTACGATTGAAAAACATGCATTCGACTTGATAGCATTGATCCAAGACATCACCAATATGATGCATGGACGGATTAAGGAAAAAGGTTTGCAATTCTCAGTGTACCAGTCCGTTGACTTGCCTAGGCACATTCTTGGAGACGAGTTCAAGCTACGGCAAATATTGATTAATCTATTGAGCAATGCCTGTAAATTCACCCATTGGGGGGGCATCTCCTTGCGTTTTGGCATGTTCATCAAGCAAGGTTCGCCCAATCTGTTGGTTGAGGTCGAAGACACGGGTGTTGGCATCAGCCCGGACGACCAGCCCCGCATCTTCGAAGCGTTTTTTCAAGGGGGAATGACGGTGACAGAGCGCGGCACAGGGCTGGGTTTGGCTATCAGCCGTCAATTCGTCGAACTCATGGGAGGTTCCATTAGCGTCGAAAGCGTTCAAGACAAAGGCTCTACGTTTAGGATTAAATTTCCGATTGAATACGCTGATGGTTTGGTCGTCAATCCTACCAATCAAGAAATAGGCGATGTCGTCAAACTTGAGCCTGGGCAAGAAGCATACCGTGTGCTGATCGTTGAAGACCAAAGGGAAAATGCCCTATTACTGCAAACCCTCATGGAAAAAGTCGGTTTTGAGGTTAAGCTGGCCGAGAATGGTGCCAGAGGTGTCAGGTTGTTCCAACAGTTCAAGCCACATTGGATCTGGATGGATCGGCGCATGCCGGTGATGGATGGAATTGAGGCCACCCGGCTTATCCGTAAAATGGGTGGGGGGCAAGATGTCAAGATTGTTGCAGTGACGGCTTCAGTGTTCGAGGAGGATCGTGGCGAATTGTTGTCTGCTGGCATGGACGATATTGTCATCAAGCCTTTTCGTCCGAATGATTTGTTTGAATGCATGACGAAACAGCTTGGGGTTCGTTTTATTCGCCAAACCCCCAACATTGAGCAGCGGCTCGCTCTCATCAGTGCAGTGGCGCTGGCAAAGCTACCCATTGAATTGCAAGACGAACTGCGTGATGCCTTATTGGATTTGGATATGGATCGAATTGCTGATGGAGTGGGGCAAATCAGTGTCAATGACCCTGGGTTGGGTGAGATTATGCGAAATCTTATCAAGTCTTACCAATACACCACGATCAATCAAGCATTGGAGGAGGCATTGTCACTCAGGGAACTTGGCTCTTCAGGTTTATCATAACCCTAAACCATTGAGTTAACTACTAATGTTACGTGGTGGCCTAGGATTGGAGCGTCAAAGCCTGAAGCAAAGCGGAAGGGCTTGCGTTGACAGGCATAGGTTTCTACACAACTCCCTCTCCCTTCGGGCTAGTGTATGCACATATCTTGCTAGTCGTTGTTTTTGCTCCCCTCCCCCAAGGGGCTTACAAGTGTAGGTTTTTGAAAAATGTGTGACGAGACAGTGCTTTGCGGTAGAGTAATGGGTGTTAGCAACATCTTTCTACCGGAGGTTCTGCCATGTCTCGCCAACC
>CAIWDB010000059.1 GCA_903911305.1 uncultured Methylococcaceae bacterium
ATATCTGGCAGTAGAGATACTTTGGATGGCGCATTTGAAATCGTCGCTAATACGTCAATCAAAACAGAGAAACAAGTCAAAGATTTTGAGCTTGCTCTTGGAAAAGCTCCTGAGCAACTTCGAGTATTTTTCAAGAATGTCGCTTCAACACCGACACCACTACAAGAAAATGCATTAGAAGGACTGGTTGACATATCTGCGAACACATCTATGGATGACAAGCAGCATAACGAAGCACTGAGATTAGCGTTAAAAGAAGCTCCCCTTGATGTACAAAAGCTATTTGGAAAAATAGACGAGCTTTGACATTCGTGCTAAGTTCTTGCTGTTTGGCTTGTCAAGACATTTTGGTTATATATCAACCCAATTAGAACAATATAACGAGCAAAATGCCCCCAAAAATTGTTTTCATGGATTTAGAAGGAACGCTTTTTCAGAAGAATAGACGCTTGGATAATGGCCTAGTTGCACCAAGCGCGTGGACAGTTCTCGCAGAACGAATTGGGAAAGAATGCTTAGAGGAGGAGGAAGAAACAAAAAAACGTTGGATTTTAGGAGAATACCCAGGCTATATAGAATGGATGAGAGATACGATACGGATTCATCAGAAATATCGGCTTAATAAGTCTCTATTTGACGAAGTTATTAATGAAGTTCAGTTTATGCCTATGGCTAAAGAAACTGTCAATACATTTCGTAATAATGGAGTTATTACTGTAATTATTTCAGGTGGATTCAAAGCCTTGGCTGATCGCGCACAAAAAGAGTTAAAGATTGATCATGCGTTAAGTGCATGTGAATATTTCTTCAACGAAGAATCGGGCGAAATAGACCATTTCAATCTATTGCCATCTGATCATGGTGGAAAAGTTAGTTTTGTCAAGTTAATTGCCAAGGAGCATGGTGTATCTCTTAAGGATTGCGTATTTGTTGGCGATGGGAAAAATGACGTAACCGTAGCGATGACTGTTGGGTTTTCAATCGCGTTTAATGCTCAACCAGAGCTAAAAAAAGTTGCAAGCTTCAGCATAGATCAACGGACAGGCCATGAAGATTTCTCTGCCGTTCTGAATACTATACATGAGAATTTTACTTCGGGATAAAATAAGAAGCTTCCAGCAGCATTATATTAAACTGTGGACACTAAAACCGCTCTTACACTAACCTAGAACAATGACTCCTGAAACAAGTAAATTACTCTTTGATGCAGCCGTAGATGCTAGAAATAACGCCTATGCAATATATTCTAAATTTAAAGTTGGAGCTGCTGCTTTAACTGAAGATGGGCAAATTTTTACAGGGTGTAATATCGAGAATGCCTCTTTTGGAGGTACCATTTGCGCTGAACGGGTTGCCATTTCAAAAGCGATTTGCGCGGGATACAAAAAAATCAAAGCAATACTTATCGTTGCTGAATATCACGAGCCTATTTCTCCTTGTGGAATTTGCCGACAAGTAATTGCTGAATTTGGATCTGAGGCTTTAGTACTGATGGCGAATACTAAAGGTCAAATACAGATAACAAGTATTGACAAACTTCTTCCATTTCAATTCGTTTTACCGAAAAATAATCCGACTGAATATAATATGGCTACAGAAGAGTGAGTGGTTCGCATGAAGTTAATTTGTCATAACTATGAGACAAGTCCATGGGCTGCGATCAGCCTATAATTCAAACGGACTTCTTGTTATGAACTTAACTTCGAGGAACTTTAGGCTATCTTATACCTGAATTCGTGTTGAACTCCAGACTGTAACTATTTATATAGCCATGTGAATTTTTTAAAAGCCAATATCAAGGTTTTTTCAGTATTCTCATAGAAAAATTATCTCCATTTCTTCATCGTCAGTCGTTAATTTTAGGAATTGGCCACATAGCTCTCCTTAATAACCCGCTGATGGCATATCCAAAATCTCAAAACTGTATGTGGATCACAGCGACAGATAAAAAATAACGACTGATTTGGACTGCCTAGTCCGACTCGGGTAGCTCACGGAACAGGGGATGCTGTCGCAATGTTCGCTTTCGCAAAGTAACCGACAATTTATTAAAACCGAGCTTAAGGCAGGTACAGGTCGTAATCAGTAAACACCAATCGCTGTCCTAACCAATAGGATAACCGCCAAATGTGCCGGATAAAACCAATAGAAAAAATGCCGCTGGCGTTTTAGGCTGATTCTAACATGCAGGGCAATCAGGATGACCGGCAGCACAGCAAGCGCCCATTGGTTGGCGTTGATGAACAAGCCCAACACGACAAGGGATGCCATGAGCGATGACAGCCGCAGCACCGTAGGCGATTGGCAGTAGCGGTATGCGGTCACGCAGACGGCAACCGCAAACCAGTTGCCTTCCACGATGCAGCCACCCGCCATGAATACGAGGATACCATGCCATCTTTTTAATCCGCCTTGTTCAAACAGATAAATCGCGCCAGTTGCCACCAGCAGCGTTGCCAAAATGTTCATGGGGAAAAACCGGCCATCAAGTACAACATGCGGGATTGCAGCAATCAGCGCGAACATTGCCAGACCAAAGCCGGACAGGATTTACAATCCCGTCCGAAACGTTTTGTGCCATATCGGATGCCGTGACTTCGCGCAAAACGTTAGCGGCGAGGTTACAAACCCCGCCGTGTTTCGCGAAATATCGAAAATCAACTATGATCGATGACCTGCAAAAGCCCTCTTACAGGATCCCACGTCAGTTCATCATCTTCATCTATAACCAGATTCAGTAGCTCCTTGTTGCCTTTTATGACCCTAATCTGGCGACTGGTTTGTGGGGTTTCAATATTTTCCAGTATGGTTTTGGCTATTAACAAAACCTTTTCAGAGTAGGTCGCCTCCATACCCCCACCAGCAAGAGCCGCGCCCATATCACGTGGTTTAGATTTTTTGTATTTATGACCCACGCTGAAAGCGATCAGGCCACCATCAGGGAAAAAGCGCTGAATACTTTCAACCAAAACCCTTGCTAATCGCGTTTGACCACTTTCACTGCGGATAATATCTGCCTGTTGTGGGTTACTGGCAAACAGGGGCTCCAACAGAATAGCTGGCATGTTCGTATATCTTAAATTACCATCACCTTTTCCTTGCGCACCGCCTACAAAAAGGCCGCCACTACCACCCACAGTAGTACCAAACTCTTGCGCTATGGCGTGAGCATACCAACGACCCCAATTAAGACTAGTTGAAGATGCGTTCGCACCGGTGGTAACTACTGAATAACTAGCCAGGCTCGATTCGAATGAGTTGAAATGATGTTCTACATAAGCTATAGCCTTGTCTTTATTTGCGTCCATCTGCCTGTCACGATAGTCTCCGGTGTAAAATCGAACCTTATAAATCCCTGAAACCGGATTGGGCTGCTGACTTAATCTACCTGTGGCTTCTTTGTCAGTATTAGTCAACAACTGTTCTGCTTCAGGTATTAAATCGATTACTTTATCAGCATAAAGTGAACTTGTAGAGTATATCTTGCCGATATATTTAATATATTCCACATCAGTTGTGACATGATTTTCCCAACCAGCGTAAGGAGGGCGTTCAATAAATTTCCAATATCCTTTTATGAAATTATCAAAGCTGTCGAATTTGCAATAATCATCAATACCATCATGGGCCTCGTACTGAACCTTTTCCGCAATGCCTTCCAATTCTTGTCGCCACTTCAATCCGCCGAAGTTAAAATTCTCAGTAGCTAATTTGGAAGTCCCAAATCCAGATTCCAACATCCATTGCGCCAATGTTACAGGTTTAAGGTGTTTATATTTAATTTCCGCATTGCTGTAATGTTTTGCCAACTTTTTAAATTGCGAACTTATCGTACTCATCGTAGCTCCTCAAAAGTTTTCATGCATGTCTGAGATTGAAGTTTTATCTACTTTTGTTATTAAAATGCAGCCATTCTATATCCGAGATCAATCAAATAGAGGGCCACTGAAAAGCGTTATACACCCTGCTAAAATTTACCTCAAGCTTCCTTGATACTTCCAGTTTCTCCCGGCAAGCTGCCTTTGCACCTAAGGATGGCACCGGCAAGTAATGGTCATAGTCAGTAAATACCAATCGCTGTCTTACCCAATATTATAACCACCAAATGCACCGGATAGAACCAATAGAAAAAATGCCGCTGCCGTTTTAATCTGATTCTAACATGCGGGGCAATCAGGATGACCGGCAACACGGCAAACGCCCATTGGTTGGTGTTGATGAACAGCCCCAATACGGCAAGGGAGGCCATGAGCGATGACAAGCGCAACACCGTAGGCGATTGGCAGTAGCGGTAAGCGGTCATGCAGACGACAACCGCAAACCAGTTGCCTTCCACGATGCAGCCACCC
>CAIWDB010000060.1 GCA_903911305.1 uncultured Methylococcaceae bacterium
AATGAATATATGCAACATGTAGGAGCGGGCCACGCCCGCGATAAATAGCCTATTTTTGAAGACTTGGCCCAAATAATCGCGGGCATGGCCCGCTCCTACGGATCAAATAAAGTAATCAATTGATATTGAAAACGCTGTAACTTTAATATGACCATTACTTCTTCCAATGGACAGACACTGAAGCTGGATTCATCCGATTTAAATACTATTAAGAGCACTATGGGCGTTTACCCCCTAGGATGCAGCAGATGTGCGGATTATGGGGATGATGGCAGTCGAATCGGCCTTGCCCCGAATTTTAAGGGCGATGGCGTTAATACACAGGATTGCCCCGGCGTTAATCAGCCGGACAGCCGGATGCCAGTGGGATCGTGCAAAGGCGGTAAAGAACATACCCCATCACCGAATGCTTGCCAGATAACTCAGCCTATCAGTGACAGTTATACGGTAAGCTTCAGCCCTAAGAACTAAAGAAACCATGGAGTTAGACCGTTTAAATGAGTAGATGTCCAAGTATCAAGACAGAGAATGAACGGAGGGGCCAACGGCTGGAGTGCAAGGCTTGCCTTGCATCAATTTAGAAGAGCTTTTTGCCTTTAAGCAAGACAAACTTCGCACTCCAATAGCTTATGATTGCCCATAGCCCAAAACATCACGTCATTCGTAACCATGATTCGGTGAAATTTCACTCCACTTTTTGGGATAACTTTCGGCTGGTTTTCAAATTCAGAGTTTTAGACAGCAGATCAAGACGGCTTGGTTTGATGCTTTCTGATTCCCACAAAACCCATGAGCCCCAAGCCTAGGACAAACAGGCTGACACTGGACGGCTCCGGCACTGTGTTAGCGCTTAGCGTCACCACGTTCTTCAGGAAAAGCGCCGCTTCACTGCCAGCACCGGGGTTGCTTGAGCCGCCAAGATATTGGCTTATCCCCTGTTGGGTGTAAACCACATAGCCCGCACCGACCGGACTGACGATAGTAATCCATTGCCCTGCCGTGCCCGTATCGGTCAAGCCGGTAAATCCACCAATACTGGTGAAAATGCCATACGCCGATGCATTCCAACCGCTTAGGCCGGAACCACTCAATCCATGGTTGACTGAATGGTTTGCTCCAATAGGGCTGGTCGTGTCCACGATGGAAATCGTGTCTTTACCCGGTGGATAGGTGAAATTAGCAGATAATTGCGCACCCAGCGGATAGGCTGACATGCCCTCGGACCCAAACCCCGGATTCTGAACCAAAAGCTTGCCCCCGCCATTCATGAACGTCATCAGATTGGCAGACCAATTCGCCGAACCATAAAAGCTGAATCCATCCATCCAAACCGCATCGTATCCATTTAAACTGGTTGCCGCAAAATTAGCGGGTATCACAAAATCCGCCGTCAAACCCAAACCGGTAAGGGTATTCGTCAAATTTGGATTGGAATCGCCCATGGAGTTGCCAGAAACCAACATTTTGGTTGCTTGGGAAGGAACGGCAGTGAACATGAGCCATGCTAAAGCAAGCAAGCGAACCACCGATAGAGTCATCTTATGCATATCCATTTTGTCCTCCACTTCGGGTTAAGGTTTACACTTTTCGTCGGTTTATTTACCCATACCCTAACCGAATTGTCTAGTGAATACTGCTGTTGACTCCGAGTTTATGTCCTTATTTAAAAGCGGAGTGGTTCGGGAAAATTTCCATTGTTTCTAACATCTATGGAGATTAAGCATTGCATCGTCGATAATAGGCGGCTAATTTTCGCAAGTGGCAGAACGATCAACAATTCCATGGCGTCATCACCCCTCATCAATCGGCAACAACAGACTCATTTTTGGATAGTCGAAGCAGTGGCTTATCTGTTAGCGCTCTGTCTTCATGTCGGCTTGTGGCATATGTATAAACAATCGCCCAAGCCGCTACCACCACAAGAACCCCCAGTCATTGAAGTTGCATTGCTGGTCAAACCTAAGCCTGCCCTGATTGCACAACCCCAAGTTCCTGCTACGCCTCCCCCCCCGGCACCGGCTCCGCCCAAACCACAGCCCATCATCAAACCGCTAGTGCCTAATCCATTGCCCAAGCCACCCGTGCCGAAAGCGGAAAAGCCTGAGCCAAAAAAGCCCGTCGAAAAAGTCGAGCCACCCAAACCAAAGCCAAAACCCAAGCCAGTCCCAACGGAAAGGCCCGTTTATAAACCTGATTTGGAAGAAGAACCCGAAACACCGGCACCAGAGCCAGTTCGTGAAGCTCCAAGGGAAACGCATCATGAAACCCATCATGAGCCACCCCCTGCCCCTCCTCGCCATCGTGACACGGAAGATGAAGAGGGAGGGGAAAGTCACCAAGCCCATAAAGCCAAAGCCGCAGACAAGGGCGAGGATACAACTTACCATCCCGGCGGGATGAGCGGGTTTAAAAGGCGGTATCCCCATGCCGCTCAAGAAAGAGGGTGGGAAGGCACAGTGACACTGAAAGTCCACATTAGCGCCGACGGTGACATTGGAGAAGTCATCGTGGTCAACAGCAGCGGTCACGATGTATTGGATGAGGCGGCAGTGGATATGATAAAGGATGCCCACGCCACACCCGCGAGACGGGGCGACAAACCGGTTGATTCATGGGTGGTGGTGCCATATCGTTTCACCATTCCAAAGTAAACTTATGCTCAATATTCCGCCTTGATGCTGATCACGACTTGAACAGAGCCGGCTAAAGCCGGGACTACACACATTTATCACATCAATTGATACCCAATAAGGCACATTATGATAGAACTATCCTCCTCCGACATCGTTAAATACACACTATGGATTTTGATTTCCTTCTCGGCCATTACCTGGGGCATCATCTTTTTCAAAAGTTGGGTGTTTTGGGCCGTAGCGAGAGACAACAACACGTATGGCAAGGCGTTTTGGAAGGCCGCCGACTTGCGGGAGGCGTCTTTGGCGGATCAAGAAAGAAGCGCCATGGGCCGCATTGCGGGTGCGGGCTTCAATGTGTTGAACGACACCCGCGGCAACGACTCCCGCCCGCTGGAA
>CAIWDB010000061.1 GCA_903911305.1 uncultured Methylococcaceae bacterium
AATGAAGATAGTCTACGGTTTTTTTTCATTTATCTTAGTGATGGGCTTGTCAGGTTGCGGCAAAGAAGCCGAAATAGGTGACCTCAAATCGACTATTGGAATGAGTAAGGACGAAGTGGAATCGAGATTTGGCAAACCGCAAACCTCAATATTGGAAGCCACCGACGATCATCCTGGTGGTTATTGGGTGTATAAAGTCAAATCAGGACAGTCTTGCAAGCTGCGTTTTGATATTCCTCCACGGGTCATTGGCGCTGATTGCTAACCGACCTATCCTAATCCCATCACATTCCGTTCGCCCTGATGATGTCAGGGCGAATGCGTACCCCTCATAATGGCATTGGCTTATACACTGCCTTGCTTATCTAAACCCGCCAAACAGCCTCATACTTGGATCGACAAGTTCTTTTGACATAAACCACTATTATCTAAATGCTTATTGAATGAGCCAAGGCAAATAATACCTATTTGTTAGATGCAAAAATCAGTTGACATGGAGTTAAAAAAGCGTAGCATAAAAAATCAACAGGCTAAGAATAAAGGCTTAAGCAGTTAGGTGGTATTGGTGTTGCTACACATAAAAGTAAAGCCGCTAAAAGATAGCCAATTGCTATAACTGACTTATTGAACCCCATTATCATAAAGGATAAACCTATGAGTACGGTTGTTTTGAAAAATGTAAACGATGCAGCATCAATAGTATTGGAACAGGCAACTGCGGCGGCTAACCAGACCACTTTCGCTGTTGGCGGGGTTATGGTTAATAATCTGACAGGCGAAGTGATACACGCCATGCACAATAATGTCATAATCCCGCTGAATAACAACACATCATTCACGTTTGACCCAACGGCGCATGGAGAACGTCAACTGATTTACTGGTATTATGAACATAAAGATGCTTTAAATCTGCCTGATCCATCTCAAATAACAGTTATTACATCGCTTGATCCTTGTGCCATGTGTACAGGAGCATTGTTGACAGCGGGTTTTAATGTAGGTGTCGTCGCCATTGACACCTATGCTGGAATTAATTGCGCTCAAAATTTCAAGTTTGACACATTGCCCTTAAAGCTACGCCCCAAAGCACAAGCAACTTTCGGTTATTACGCTTCAGGGCCTTCTTGTCCGCCAACATTGACTAGACCCTATGTTGGAGGTTCAAATGTTGTTTTTAATGATGGGGTTATCACGCCTGCGAATCTGTTAAATTGCGGTTCTGTATTTAACCAAAGCGTTGATACTGTCCGCACGACCAGTAATAGTAGTGGACTTCAACCCAACCAAATGCAAGACCCAGCTAAATTACCCAGTACTTCCCCAATTATTAGTGCCTATCGTAATATTTATAGCAAGGCATTTACCATAAAAGTCGAAAATCCGCGTTTACCAGACGGTCAAATACTGAATGAATTGCAACATGTATTGGATTCTGCGAGCAATGCTAAAAATGCAGTTGCACTAATTGATCCATTTGGAAATCTGGTATTATGTTTGCCAGATACGTTTGATGAAAGTCCTGTCCATGCGGCATTTATGAACGTTACCCAAGCCTATGCCAAAACACGCTGGGAACTGAACAATGACTATGTTGCCGGACAAGGATCAGACAACCCTCAGCTTTACCTAACCCATCCAAAATATGGAACGTTTGTTTTCCTGTATGCGCCCGATCCCCATGATTCTAAAACTATCATGACACTGGGTGGATATGGATCGACAATGGAAGGCTCAATACCACAAATGTTCCCTAGTAACCTACAGTTCTATTATCCCCCACGTGATGGAAGCAATATTGGCGAACTTGTTTCAACAATTAACAACATGCCTCCGTTTTATACAGCGAATGTCAAAACATCAATAATGCAAGCATTTTACTCAATATCCAATAGTACAGTTTAAGGAGTTGTTTCATAAGTTGAATTAAGGTTTTTTTGTCGTTCCGGCAGGGAGCGCCGGAACCTAGGCTTCATTGATCATGGGAATTAGGTGATTCCAAACAATCTGGATTCGGTTGATACCTGCTTGTATAAATGGAGACTTCAACAAGCTGCTTTAGTGGGTATGACGCACGACTGGTCAGAGGTAACCGCTACCTTATTCAATGCGCGTTTAGTCCTCTCTACAGAGCATTTACTTTTCAGGTCAAATCATAATGCTGCTACAGGAGTGACTATTTTGAAACCTATTTGGCTTGCCTCGAAACGTTTTATCTTACAAGCGAGTAGACGCTTCGCATCTCGTCGATTTACGGGGCAGGAGGAACAACAATTCCGGCTGTTTTATGCTGATAAAGCCTATCCCAAAGCCCGCTTTGGGGTAATTTTTGGCTTTTTTGCTTGGATGGCTTTTGGTTTTTGGGACGGACTTGGCTTTCCCCGGTTGTTACCCGAATTGGCTGCGATACGATTTGGTATGATTGCCCCAATCATTGGCGGCGTGGGTTGGTTTATTGTTTACCGCCAAGCGACATTTAAGGCAGTCATGCAGTCTTGTCTATTCATCGCCCCAGCCGCTGCCGCGTTGGGCCTATTTTTGATAATGACGCTTGCCCAACAAGAAGACTCCAACAAAGCTTTTCAGCAGTATTGGCCTACCTTTTCAGCACTTTACTTTTTCGTCTATGCCTTCCTTGGGATGCGCTTGATTCCTGCCACTGCCATTGGCTTGGTGAGTTTTGTCTTGGTGTGCGTGGCAGGTTGCCGCGATGGTGTGCAAAACACCGCGTTTGGCATTGCCTTGTTGCAATTGTCTATCCTCAATATCCTCGGCATCATCATATGCGCCCGTTTTGAACTCCAAGACCGGGCTTTGTTTCGTCTCCGGCAACACCACTACCGTCTGTCGCGTACCGCAAGGGAGGAGCGGATGAAAGCCCAAGCAACGCGGTAAGGCGCAAACGTAGGGCCGTAGGGCGCAATAAGCGGCTTGCCGCGCATTGCGCCGAATGGAAAAAAAGAGCAAAATCCATGAAACTCCGGCATTGTTTCTTTGCCCACCCGCCTAAGGCCGTAAGGTGGAACCATGGACGGGTTCCGCCGAATGAATAATAAGGGCAAAAAGCAAAAGCCAAGCAACCCCGGCATTGTCTTTCTGCCCACCCGCCTCTCAAGAAGCAAATGCAAGGCATTGATATTTTATGACCATATTTCATGCATGCTTCTTGACAACGCCTTCCGCCGGGGCGGTCACTCCGCTAACCCGCCGTTCCAGCCGACCCGCGTGGACGTTTGGTGTGTTCATTCTGGCTCCTTCCGTGTGGGCGGCTGAACGGAGGCGTTATGCGGCTGAATTATCAGTGGGGCAGTAATTGAAAGGCTATCTGTCAGAGTTGAACTTCAAGTTGACCCAATAACCCTTGAGGATACTACTGAAATTCCAGCAAATTGCATACAGTAAAAAGCAAGCATCAGAATTAGCTAAGTAACCAACCGGCGTTTAAGTCAAGACTAATATTAGGAGTTTAAAAATGGGTGCAATTTTAGGTAATACAGAAAATGAAGATGGCGTAATCGGAACAACTGCGGCGGACGACAAAAGCGGTGTGTTCGGCAGAGCCAACAGCAAAGGTTGGGGTGTATTTGGATTTAGTGAAACAGGGTTTGCTGGTGTATTTGGTTCTGGTGGAGAAAATGGTGTCTTTGGACAGACTAACAATCCCACTGCCAGTGCGGTTTTTGGTAGAAATGATGGCACGAATCCAACGGGTGCTTGGGGAGTATTCGGTTTTAGTCCCAATGGATTTGCTGGTGTATTCGGTTCCGGTGGGCAAAATGGTGTCTTTGGACAAACCAATAATGGTAATGCTAGCGGGGTTTATGGAACCAATGATGGCAACAACCCTACAAGTTCATGGGGTGTATTTGGTTTCAGCAAGAATGGATTTGCAGGTGTGTTTGGCTCTGGGGGACAAAATGGTGTCTTCGGAATAACTAATAATCAAAGTGCTAGTGGAGTCCATGGGCGAAATGATGGTAACGGCAACGGTGTACTAGGGTCTAGTGATGGTGGAGATGGCGTTGGGGGCTTCAGCAAAAGCCGTAATGGTGTTTTTGGGCAAAGTGAGGCAGGTTCGGGTTTGCATGGCTACAGTAAGCAGCAATTTGGGATCTATGCTCGCAGCGATACTGGTATGGCTGGTTTCTTTGACGGAAGCATAACTGTTAAAAATGACATTATTTTAGCAAATGCTGACTGTGCAGAGGACTTCGACATTGCTAGTTTGGAAAAAGTAGAACCAGGTACCGTGATGGTAATTGACTCTGAAGGATCACTGCGAGAGTGTGATCGCGCTTACGATAAATGTGTTGCTGGAGTAATTTCTGGTGCGGGTCAATATAAACCAGCAATTGTGCTTGATAAACAGGAATCTTCTAAAAATAGGATGCCAATCGCTCTTATGGGTAAGGTTTACTGTAAGGTGGACGCGAGTTATGGTGCGATCGAGGTTGGAGATCTTTTGACGACCTCGCCAACACTCGGTCATGCAATGAGAACGGATGATCCGATGAAAGCCTTTGGGGCGGTAATCGGTAAAGCTTTGCGACCTCTAACAAGTGGTGAAGGCTTGATTCCCATTTTGATTGCATTGCAGTAAGTCAAAAAGGACTAAAACCATGGCATCACTTAAGCAATTAGCGAGATGTATTGGATTATCTGGCGATATTTCAATCATTCGGGATTTTTATGGATACACCAGAGTGCCGACTGGAAAACAACTCTCCCTGCTAACACAGGCTCGTCGTCTTCTCAATGGTCCTCACATTCATCTCAACTTAATCCGAGTTGGAACTAATGAGAACGGATGGTTCTCAGATAGCGGTGAACAAACGATTGATGGTGCTGTGCAAATGATGCGTGACATTTATGCAACGGTAAATATAGGGGTTGGTCGTGTCGAACGCTATTCAATAACTGTAGCCCAGGCAAATGGACGACAAAATATTGATAGCGATGACGAAGCACAAACTCTGACTGAGGAGTGGACTGTACCTAATGATGCACTGGATGTCTTTTTTGTGCAGAGGTATTATGGGACTACTGGCGGTATTTCTGAAATAGGCGGATCGTGTGATAAAAATGCTAAACGTTTTACCGGTTGTGTAGTTACTATAGAAATGGGTCCTTCAGCTACAGGTCGAACCCTTGCACATGAAATAGGTCACTATCTAGGTCTACCACATCAAGACCTTCTATTTAACTTGATGACACAGAGTAAATTCACAGGTGGTGTCGGTTTCAACCTGACAGATGAGCAAGGACAAGAAATGAGAGAACATTGCTTTATTCAACCTGTTTGCTCAACATAATACAGCGTTTTCAATATCAATTGATTACTTTATTTGATCCGTAGGAGCGGGCCATGCCCGCGATTGTTTGGGCCAAGTCTTCAAAAATAGGCTATTTATCGCGGGCGTGGCCCGCTCCTACATGTTGCATATATTCATT
>CAIWDB010000062.1 GCA_903911305.1 uncultured Methylococcaceae bacterium
CCGGCAAAATTGGTCACGGTTGCCAACGATGCCTGCCCGACGATATTGCCTAGGCAATCCACGATGGCAGGGTCGGGCGTGGGGGCATTTTCTGGCACATCAGAAGCAATATCATTGCCATAATAACGAACCATTAGACTGTCACTGCGATTGGAAACTGACACTGAACTGCTTTGCACGGTTCCGTTGCTTTGTTTAATGTTGGCATGAACCGTCGTTGGGTCGTTTTGCGGCAGCAGCGGCGCGCCGGCATAGCCGGCTACGTTTTCGACACAAAAGGGGACTGGCGGCACACTCGTTGCATTGGAGAAACTATTGGGGTTGCGATAGCCTGATTTTTTCAGTTCTTTGGCAATCAACAAGTAGGCAAAGCGTGCAGACTCTTGCAGTCGGGTCAAGTCGCTTTGCGAGCGTTGCGTGGCAATTCCTCCCATATAAGCGGCAGTGATGACCAAGGTGATGAGCAAGCTAATGCCCAACGCCACCATCATCTCCACCAAACCAACACCAGTCTGTTTCATGGCAATCAAATATTGCTTTGCACACAGGAGATGACAGGGGCAGTGGCTATGCGCGATTCATTCCAGCACACTTTCACCACAAATTGACTGCCCGTTGCATTGTCACAGGCCCAATCGCTGGGTGTTCCACTAGTTTGCCCGGTGGGCGTACTATCCCGGCATATGGTGCCGCTGCCAGAGGGAAGCATCGTGCCTAGGCGATCCAGCCAAAGGGAGAACTCGGTTTCCACCCGGGCTTGCGAGCTTGAGCAGCCCGATGTGGAGAAGCAACTACTATTCGATGAGTCACTCGGTGCGTTGTATAAGGTCAAGTTCCTTGCGTTGGCCCTCACCAAATCGGCCATGGCTTGTGATTCGATATTGGCGATGTTTCGATAATTGGAGCTTGTCGTCAGCTTCAACCCGTTCATCAACAAACCTAACATGCCCAACATGCCAAACGACAACACCAAAATGGCGACCAGCACTTCAATCAGAGTCATTCCATTGTTGGTTGGTCTAGGGTGGGTGTAATTGATTCTAATCATGGCGGCATCCTCACGGGCAGTTAACCTTGGTTGAGAGCGGTTGGCCGGTCGCCGCCACCGTGACGCTATAGCCGCTGGCACTTGATGTGGAACACAGCTTGAAACTCCCTTTGGTAAGCGGAGTCAAGCCGCCAAACGTGCTGAAGGTAAGGTGGGCGGTATCGGTAAACTCAGTCACCGTCAGCGAATATCCAGTAGGCAAAGCGAACGCTTTTTTTAATAGCAGATCGTGGGTGGCTGCGCTATTAGTGACATCCCTGACTCCATCACCATCCATATCGACAAATAGGATTCGTCCAGTCGCCCAAGCGGTAGTCCCATTCTCAGCGCAGGTTGACCGGTTGGTTGCGCTTTCCGCGCTTTGCACGTTTTGACTGACGCACATGGATACTCGTCTGCCCCGCGTGGCGGCTTCATTGCGGGAATAAACGATGTCGGCGACAAGATCGTTGGCTTGGGTCACCAGCCTAATGTTGGCTGCAAATTTCAGCATGGCTGGCACCCCTATGGACAGCAAGATGCCCATCACAGTGAGTGTGATCATCAGTTCCAGCATCGTCATACCCTCTTGGATGAATTTTCCTGTAAAATTCATGCACAGCCCCCTATGTGATGTCTAGGGAAATATTCCCGAATAATGCTCGGGATTTTCCCAACAATGGAAATTACGTGATGAGTTAATGCTTCCGTTTTGCCGCCTGCATTGAGTGCAAGCTTAGGATTGAATAAACATGCGGAACACCCATCAGGCAACTTCAGAAAACTTATCCTATGAAGTTCCGGGTTAATATATCCTGATTCATGTACGGTTAATAATAAGCATAGCACAAACCGATTAATACGATCATTTCTATAATTAATTTCAAATCAATCAATCTAATTTTTTTCGCTTAACGACAAGAAAATGCCACAGACCATTCAATACCTTCGCCAAAAATCATGCCGCTTTAGCATGAATCCTGCCGATTTCTGCGGCTTGGAAAATTCTGTCGTCGATTAAAAATTCCTCGCCCGTTTTGCCGAGCGAATTTAATATCCGCCGCGTGTATTTTCGCGCCCTGAAGGTCGTTTTCAAGTCCAGCATGCTGCCTCCGCTTAGGCTCTCCATTTTGCCGCACAATAGCCGCGAGAAGGTCACCATGAACAGGGAGAAGTTGGCGAAATTCCCGACCTGCGTCTCCTTGACGTTCATGAAATCCTCCAGCCCCCAGTATTGCTTGGCATCCCTGAAGTCAAACTCGATTTGGAACCTCAATGCGTAGTATTCGATCAGGGTCTCGGCGGCCAGGGCCAAGTCATCACTGAACAACAGCACCTTCGCTGTCCTCCCTGTCTTCAGGTTGGCTTTCACGATGACGGCGACATTCAGCCGTTCGGGGAAGTTCCTGTGCCAGGCTTGCACTTGGTAGACGCGGGTTCGGATGTCCTTTTCCGTTGTCTCCGCCTTCAGATGCTCATCCTTCAGCGTTTCCAGCGTCAGCTTTTCGCCGTATTTGCGCCGCCTGCCTTTGCCCGAATACTTGCCAGCATAAGGGAAGTACAGCTTGGAGTCATGCCGCAATTTGGAGATCAGATGCAGCCCCGTCGGGGTAACCGACTGCAGGCCGGCGTTGTTGCCCAACGCGCCGTCGTACACGAAATAAACAACATCCAAATCGACCCCGATCAGTTTCAACGCGGCACGGATGCAGCCTTGCAACTGGGTTTGGAACGGCGACAGTTCCACGTCCTTCCGGCTTTTGTTGGCGCTGCCCTTGGGCCTGCCCCGCTTGGCGCGCTTCTCCTTGACGGCCTTCGGCGCACTTTCCTTGACCTCTTCGCGCACCAGTTGCTCGGTGGTCAAAGGGTAGGACTTACGGGTTTTAACCTCAAGCAATGACAGGTTCAAAAAGCACAGGCCGGGGAGCGCCTTGTTGTAAATTGAAGAAAAAAAATGCCCAGCCCGTGCGTTTCCTTGCCGGACTTGGTCACCACGACCTCGTCGCCGGTCAGCAGCCAAACCCCCTTCGCCCCTGCCAAATGCTGCTTGACGAGTTGCCAGCGCAATTTCGGCCACTCAATTTTTTCGCCAAAAAAACGCTGCACCGTCCGGTAGCTCCCGCCCTTTTCGGCCCAGCGGGACAGCCCCAGCATGGTGACGCGGCCTGTCATCGCCAGCACGGCCTCGACGATGAGGGTGAGTTGGTTCAGGGTGCGCCGATTCAAGTGTGGACTCAAAGCGCTTAGGGTTGCTATGATTTCAGTCATGGTCAGATTGGGATCAGATGCCGGACGTTGTGGTAAACACCGTCATTCTACCTTTTCTGACCATCCACTCCTGCCC